>JAKOVF010000040.1 GCA_029782225.1 Chloroflexota bacterium
CAGTGGTACACCTCGGCGGAAGCTAACTGCAACGGCACGACTTGCTCCGTCACGCCTGCCACAACTCTGGCGGGTGGGACGTATACCTGGTGGATCCAGACGTGGAACCAGGCTGGCACCGGTCCCTGGAGCGCAAGCTTGAGCTTTACCACGATACCGCTCGCCGCTGCCACCCTCGTTTCTCCCATCGGCGGCGTCACAGTGACGGCCAGCACGCCGACCTATACCTGGAACGAAGTGCCCGGTGCGACCCATTACTACCTGTGGGTCAATGATCAAACTGCCCCGATCATCCAGCAGTGGTACACCCGGGCGCAGGCGAACTGCAATGGCACCACCTGTTCCGCGACACCGACGACCGCTCTCCCTGGCGGGACGTATACCTGGTGGATCCAGACCTGGAACCCGGCGGGGACCGGTCCCTGGAGCGCCGCCGCAAGTTTCTCAAGATAACCTCAGCCTGCTTTCCCGGTGGCAAAGAGCCGCAGGTTTCGCCTGCGGCTCTTTCTTTCCTGCACCCGGTTACGAGCTTGCCTTTCAATTACGAAAGGGCTAAATTAATAAAACCTTGCATTGCTGAAAGTATTAATATGAAATTAATATTTATCTTCCCCGGAAAGCAGGTAAGATGGATGCGTAACCTTACAAAGATGAAATTTGCCGGGACGGCTCTCTTTTTTTCCCCGGGGGACCAAGCAAATTTCGAAGCCGGTTTCGAAACCGGGAATTAAGCAAATTTCAAGGGCGCGGGAGAAGTGGATGAAGAGCAGGGTTCAAGAGTTGGCGGAAAGGCTGGGGATGTCGTACGATGATTTTGTCGGGGAGATGCGCAAGAGGGGGTGCAGTGAACCCACTGCCACCAAGATCTGGCGTGGAGATTATGAGCACTTTGAGGATTTTACTGACAACGATATGAACCTGAGCAACCTGCGCAAGGCGGCTTTCGTCTTGAAGGCCGCAACGGGGACACTACTGCCGAAATGACGAGGGACACTTTGATCCTGCAAAGGTGGGGAGATAGAGGGGGCAATACTTTACTCGTTTCTGACGCAGTCCCATTCAATTTGAATTCACACGGAGGTGAACAGGACACGAAACCGGTTCGTTCGCAACATTTTTCGCTGGCGGCGGGGAATCGACCGGCCAGCTCTATTTCAACTGAGGAGAACAATGAAAACTAATTCTTTCACGAAACGTTCGTTAGCAGTGGTATTGACTACCATCCTGCTTCTGGTGGCCTTGCCGGTCACTAGTGTATTGGCAGTCGCTTCACCGACAAATTATGCTCAGACAGGAGCTGATTTGACCGGTGTAGGTACTGTCACATGGGCCACACCTGATAACCTTGATTCCAACAACAATGTTTATGCAACTGCGGATGTTGCAGGTGGTGGCACTACAATCACGCACTACCTTCGGGCTTCCAATTTCGGTTTTGCAATTCCAGCCGGTTCAACCATTGACGGCGTCACCGTCGAGATTGGCCGTTTTTCTAGCGGGGGATCAAGCCCATTTATTCGAGACTATCAAGTGAAGTTGGTAAATGGCTCTGCCACGATTGTTGGCAATAATAAAGCAGTTACCGCAACAGACTGGCCTACGACTGAGGCAAACGCCACCTATGGTGGTGCCGCCGATAATTGGTCAGCAGGGTTGACGGCCGCTGATATCAATGACACGGACTTCGGCGTAGTGCTAGCCGTTATAAACGCAAATACAAACACCAATCGTAACAGGGTTGCCTCTGTTGACTACATTCGCGTCACGGTCAACTACACCCCGGATACCACCAAGCCTGTCGTGAACACCTTCACGGCCACCACGCCCACTAACAGTCTCAATATCCCTGTCACAGCTTTTACAGCTTCTGATACAGGTGGCAGTGGACTCGCCGGTTATCTGATCACCGAGTCCTCCACACCGCCCTCGGCAGGCGCGGCCGGCTGGACTGTCACAGCCCCCACAACCTATACCGTTGGCGGCGCCGGCACCTACATCCTCTACCCCTGGGCCAAGGATGCGGCCGGGAATGTCTCCCTCGTCTTTGCCACCCCGCGCACGGTCGTAGTGGATACGACGGCTCCCACGGTTTCTTCGATCAACCGCGCGGATGCTGATCCCACCAACGCACCGGCCGTCAACTGGACCGTCACGTTCAGTGAGACCGTTACGGGCGTTGGCACCAATGACTTCGCCCTTGTTGAAGGCGGCGGCCTGAGCGGTGCATCGATCACCGGCGTCACCGGCTCTGGCCCGTACACGGTCACCGCGAACACCGGCTCCGGCAACGGTACGCTCGGCCTGAACCTCGCGGCCTCCCCGACCGTCAATGACACAGCAGGCAACGCCCTGACTGCTCCGTTCACCGGCCAGGTCTATACGGTGAACAAGCTCACCGCCACGACCACGACCGTGGGCACCTCCAACAGTTCGATCACCTACGGCGATACGGTCACCTTCACGGGCACGGTCTCACCCGCCGGGGCCACAGGCACCATTGAGTTCTACGATGGCCTGACCCTGCTCGGCTCCGACACCTCGCTCGTCGCGGGCGTCGGCACGCTGGATGTCAGCACCCTGGACGTCGCAGGCTCGCCGCACTCCATCACCGCCAAGTATCTCGGCAACGCGACCTATGCCGGCAGCACCTCTTCGGTCATGCCGCAGTCGGTGGTTGCAAAGCAGATCACCATCACACCCAATGCGGGGCAGACCAAGGTCTTCGGCGCGTCTGATCCGTTGCCCTTCACCTACACCCACACGGCGCTGGTCGGCTCCGATACCATCAGCGGCGCACTCGGACGTGTTGCGGGCGAGAACGTGGGGACATATGCCTACACGCTCAACACGCTCGACGCCGGCGCGAACTACGACCTGGTTATGGTCGCCAGCCCGGCCACCTTCTCGATCACCATCAAGACCATCACCATCACCCCGGACGCCGGACAGAACAAGGTCTACGGTGCCTCTGACCCCGCCCTGACCTACACTCACACGGCGCTGGTCGGCTCTGACACCATCGGCGGCTTACTCGGCCGCGTTGCAGGCGAGAATGTGGGGACATATGCCTTCACGCTCGGCACCCTCGACGCAGGCGCGAACTACGACCTGGTCATGGTTGCCAGCCCGGCCACCTTCTCGATCACCATCAAGACCATCACCATCACCCCGGACGCCGGACAGACCAAGGTCTACGGTGCTTCTGAGCCGGCCCTCACCTACACTCATACTGCCCTGGCCGGTTCTGATACCATCAGCGGCTCACTCGGCCGCGTTGCAGGTGAGAACGTCGGGGCCTATGCCTTCACGCTCAACACCCTCGACGCAGGCACGAACTACAGCCTGGTTATGGTCGCCAGCCCGGCCACCTTCGAGATCACGCCCAAGCAGATCACCATCACCCCGGACACCGGACAGACCAAGGTCTTCGGTGCTTCTGATCCGCTGCCCTTCACCTATACTCACACGGCGCTGGTCGGCTCCGATACCATCAGCGGCGCACTCGGCCGCGTTGCAGGCGAGAACGTCGGGGCATATGCCTTCACGCTCAACACCCTCGACGCCGGCACGAACTACGACCTGGTCATGGCTGCCAGCCCGGCTACTTTCTCCATCACCGCCAAGGTGATCACGATTACGCCGGATGCCGGACAGACCAAGGTCTTCGGCGCCTCTGACCCGGCCTTCACCTACACTCACACTGCGCTGGTCGCTTCTGACACCATCAGCGGCGCACTCGGACGTGAAACCGGTGAGAACGTGGGCACATACGCTTTCACGCTCAACACCCTGGACGCAGGCACCAACTACAGCCTGGTCATGGTTGCCAGCCCGGCCACCTTCTCCATCACGTCCAAGCCCATCACCATCACGGTGACCCCGGGCCAATCCAAGATCGTCGGTGCAGTCGACCCGGTCTTCGCTTACACCTCCTCTGACGGGGCAGCCACCTTCACCGGCGCACTGGCCCGCGCAGCCGGCGAATCCGTTGGCACCTATGCCATCAATCAGGGCTCGCTGGCGGTGGTTGGCAGTAACTACACCATCACCTCCTTCGTCCCCGCGGACTTCACCATCTCGGCCAAGCTGGTCACGGTCACCGTGACGCCCGGCCAGACCAAGGTCTTCGGCGCACTTGACCCGACCTTCGCCTACACCTCTGACGAGCCGTTAGCGGTCTTTACCGGCGAATTGGGCCGCGTGGCAGGCGAGAACGTTGGCGCCTATACCATCAACGTGGGCACGCTCTCCGCCGGCACCGATTACAGCATCGTGCTCGTCCCGGCCGACTTCACCATCACCGCCAAGCCCATCACGGTCACCCCGAACGACGGGCAGAGCAAGATCTACGGCGTGGTTGACCCGGCCTTCACCTACACCTTCGCCCCTGCGCTCGAAACCGGCGACTCCTTCACCGGAGCCCTGGGCCGTGCAGCCGGCGAGAACGTTGGCACGTATGCCTTCACGCTCGGCAGCGTGAGCGCGGGTTCGAACTACAGCCTGTCGGTGGCCTCCGGCCATACCTTTGCCATCACAGCCAAAGCGATCACGGTCATCCCGGATGATAATCAAAGCAAGGCCTTTGGCGCGGCTGACCCGGTCTTCACCTATACCTCCAACCCGGCGCTCGAAGCCGGTGACTCCTTCAGCGGCCTGCTCGGCCGTGACCCCGGTACCAGCATCGGTACCTATGCCTTCACGATGGGCACCCTGAGCGCCGGCTCCAACTACACGCTTTCCCTCGAGGCCGGTCATCACTTCACCATCACCGCCAAACAGGTCACAGTCGTAGTTGACAGCGGTCAGTCCAAGGTCTTCGGCCAGCTCGACCCGGTCTTCACCTACGTCCCCGACGATCTGTCCGCAGTCTTCACGGGCGCCCTGAGCCGCGTGGCCGGTGAGAACGCCGGCACGTATGCCATCACGATCGGCACGCTCTCGGCGGGCACCGACTACAGTATCGTGCTCGTCCCGGCCGACTTCACCATCACGCCCAAACCGATCACCGTCACCGCCAACTCCGGCCAGACCAAGACCTACGGCAACGCCGACCCGGTCTTCACCTACACCTCCTCGGACGCTGCTGCGACCTTCACCGGCGCACTCGCCCGTGCGACAGGCGAGAACATCGGCTCGTACGCCATCAACCAGGGCACGCTGGCCCCGTCCACCAATTACTCGATCGCGACCTTTGTCCCGGCTGACTTCTCCATCACGGTCAAGACTCTCACGGTCACCGCAGACAACAAGATCAAGATCATTGGCGATCCAGACCCGGCCTTCACGTTCACCCCGACCGGTTTCGCCTTCAGCGATACCTTCATCACCGATCCCACCTGTTCGGTCTCCGGCGCGCACGATGCGCTGGGCACATACGACATCAATTGTTCGGGCGGCGACGCCGGTGCGAACTACACCATCACCTACGTCAAAGGCACGCTGACGGTCCGCCCCGCGGTCACGATCCCGTCACCTGTTGGCGATATCGGCACCGTGTATACCCCCACCTACTACTGGAGTGAAGTCCCTGGTTCCACGTGGTACTACCTGTGGGTCAATGGACCCAGCGGCAATGTGATCAAGCAGTGGTACACGGCTGTTCAGGCAAGTTGTAACGGCACATTCTGCTCCATCACACCCACTACCACCCTGGCTGGCGGAGCCCATACCTGGTGGATCCAGCCCTGGAACTCGACCACCGGCGCCGGCACCTGGAGTACACCCACCAACTTCACCGTCACTCCGCTCGGCGGGGCTACGCTGCTTGCTCCTACGGGCAGCACGGCATCGAACTACAACCCCACCTACTCCTGGAATGCAGTGCCCGGCTCCACCTGGTACTACCTGTGGGTAAAGGGACCTTCGGGACCTGTCATCCAGCAGTGGTACACGGCAGCTCAGGCAAACTGCACCACCACCTGTTCCGTCACGCCCACCACCACACTCGCTGGCGGCGCTCACACCTGGTGGATCCAGACCTGGAACCCCGCGGGAGTGGGTCCGTGGAGCAGTGCCATGACCTTCAGCACCGATATCCTTGGCCCGGCCACCCTCGTGGGTCCGACTGGCAGCCAGGGCACCAACTACAACCCGACCTACTCCTGGAACGCTGTGCCCGGTGCTACTTTCTACTACCTGTGGGTCAACGGACCTGCCGGCAACGTGATCAAGCAGTGGTACACCTCGGCTGAAGCCGGCTGCGCAAGTGACACGAGCTGCGATGTCACCCCGGCCACGACCCTTGCTGGCGGTAACCACACCTGGTGGATCCAGACCTGGAACCCGGGCGGTACCGGTCCATGGAGCAGCGGCATGAGCTTCGCCACCGTCCCGCTGGGTTCGGCCACTCTCGTCTCGCCCATCACTGGCACAACGAACGGCACACCGACCTTCACCTGGAACGCAGTGCCCGGTTCTACCTGGTACTACCTGTGGGTCAATGGTCCCTCCGGCGTGGTCATCCAGAAATGGTACACCGCAGCCCAAGCCGGCTGCGCTGGCGGCGGCACCTGCTCGGTGGTCTCTCCGATCACCCTCAGCAGCGGCACGCAGCGCTGGTGGATCCAGACCTGGAACTCCGCTGGCGTTGGCCCCTGGAGCGCGGGCGCAAGTTTCAATGTCACTCCATAATTGCAAACTGAAGAGGTTACCGCTTCAGTGCATGTAAGTCGCTAGAATCAAAGAGCCGCAGGCCAAAAACCTGCGGCTCTTTTGATTTTCAGTCCAGCTTACAGTCCAGCCGCCTTCTTCAAGGCATCGCACTTGTCCGTTTTCTCCCACGGGAACTCGATGTCATCGCGGCCAAAGTGACCATAGGCGGCGGTCTGGCGATAGATCGGCCGGCGCAGATCAAAGTCGCGGATGATGGCACCGGGGCGCAGGTCGAAGAACTCGTTGATCAGGGCGGCGATCTTCTCGTCCGCAATTTTGGCAGTGCCAAAGGTCTCAACATTCACAGAAAGTGGATGAGCGACACCGATCGCGTACGCCACCTGGACTTCCACACGGTCCGCCAGGCCCGCGGCAACTACATTTTTGGCAACGTAACGTGCGGCGTATGCGGCCGAGCGGTCCACTTTCGTGGGGTCCTTGCCTGAGAACGCGCCGCCGCCATGACGACCCATGCCACCGTAAGTATCCACGATGATCTTGCGGCCGGTCACCCCGGCATCGCCCATCGGGCCGCCGACCACAAAACGACCGGTCGGATTGACGAAGACCTTGAGATTTTCATCCACCATGTGTTTGGGAAGAGTCGGAAAGATCGCGTGCTCGCTGATCTGTTCGACGATCTCTGCATGAGAAATATCGGGGGCGTGCTGCGTGGAGATCAGCACCGTATCAATGCGCTTTGGTTTCCCCTGCGAATATTCCACGGTGACCTGGCTCTTGCCATCCGGGCGCAGCCACGGAAGCGTGCCGCTCTTGCGAAGCTCGCTCAGGCGGCGGGAGAGCCTGTGCGCCATGTAGATCGGCATGGGCATCAGGGTCGGAGTCTCGTTACAGGCAAAACCAAACATCATGCCCTGGTCACCGGCGCCCACATGCTCGATATCCTTGTCGGTCATCTCGCCGCTTTTATCTTCCAGCGCGTGATCCACGCCCATGGCAATGTCCGGGCTCTGGCTGGCAACGGCAGCAAGCACTGCGCAGGTATTTCCGTCGAAGCCTTTTTCGCTGCTGTCATAGCCAATTTCCTTGACCACCTTGCGAACCAGCTCATCGAAATTGACATACGCGTGTGTGGTGATCTCACCGAGCAGAGCGACGAAGCCGGTCTTGGTGGCTGTTTCGCACGCCACACGGGACATGGGATCCTGCTCGAGACACGCATCCAGCACTGCGTCAGAGATTTGATCGCAGATCTTATCAGGATGGCCTTCTGTCACGCTTTCCGACGTGAACATCAATTTTGGCGAAGTCATAAAGGTATTGCTCATTGCTTTCCTATTTCTCCTTTGAAATGAAATTGCCCCTCCAGACGTGCTGAAAGGGCAATGTACGCGAAAGGCATAGAAGCCCTCTCATCTCCCAGAACATCCGTCTGTCGGAATTGGCACCGGGTTTGCGTTTAGCGAAAAGCTGATCCGCTAGCGGCTAACTGGTTGTCGAGGCATCATCGGGCCGTTCCCTCCGCCTCTCTGGATAAGAGCGCCATATCGGGGCGATTAAGTTGTTTCGGCATAATACCACAGGAGAATGTCAACGTCAATTAATTGGCAGATCATCGCACCCTCACAGGGAGAATAAAAACAAGGCTGCAGGTGTGTCCTGCAGCCTTGTTTTTGGAATTTTCAATTTTCGTGAAGCGTCAGGGCTTAGTTATCTGCCGCACAGCGAAACCCGATGCGGGGCGAGAAGTCTCCGAGCCATTCAGGAGAATCCATTACTGCATTCACATTCGAGCCGACCACCGATGCGCGGTTCGGCACACGGATGTCCACTTCAGCATCGAGATAGCTGCCGCCGCGTACCACACGGTTAAAGATCGTCGTTCGTGCAACGGGGCCGCCCGGATTAAAGTTTACGCCCGAGCTGTAGTAATTGCCATCATAGAAATCATTCACCCATTCGGCCACGTTGCCGGCCATGTCCAGGACGCCGAAGGGACTCGCTCCTGCCGGTAAACTGCCAACCTTCGTGGTCTCACCAAAGTAACCATTGAAATTCGCGTGCTGGGCATCGGGGAGTTGATCGCCCCAGGGATAAGTGCGGGTATCGTCACCGCGGGCTGCACGTTCCCATTGGGCCTCGGTCGGCAGACGGCGCCCGGCCCATTCACAATAACTCTTCGCCATATACCACGTTACATAGATAACGGGATAATCACTGAAGTCCGGATTGGCATAGTACTGGGCCTGGGTTGCCGACTTGAGTTCCACCGGAATCCGGCATGAGCCGGCCTGGACGCACAACGCGTACATGGCATTGGTCACTTCCACTTTGTCCATCCAGAAAGCGCTCATTTTGACCTGGTGCACCGGTTTTTCATCTTCAGAAGCGCGGGCATCTGCCCCACCCATGTAGAAATTACCCTCAGGAATCAACACCTGAACCATGCCATCGCCTGCCGCAACACGTTCATTGCCCGTGCTGGATACGTCCACAACGGTGTCGCCGGATGGCACGGGTGTATTGGTAGGTGCAGTGGTGGGAAGCGCGAGCGCTGTCGGTTGAGCGGATGAACCGCCGCCCATTTGACAGGCTGTAGCAAATAAGGCCACAGCAATAAGAATTGGAAATACTTTTTTCATTGAAACATCCTCCTGTAGATATAGATAACCGACCAATCCCCAGTATACGGAGATGGGAGTAATTTCCTATCCCCCAAGAGTATTATTCTAGTGAAAAAATATGACTTTTAATTACCATTTTGAAAGTTTTTTGCTATAATGAAGGAGCAGCAGGTCACGAAACAATCGTGAGAAGCCCGAGCACATGGCATCCCCTATTCTCGGGTATTCCCTCACCTTTTGTGAATACTGAATGAGGAAAGCGAGCGCAAATTATGGTGAAATTGAACCTGGAGGAACCGAAGGGTTCCCTGCGAGTGTTTGTGGTTTGTGACCAGGATGCGACCGCGCCCATCTGGGGGTACATCATCCGCGAAAAGGGACTTGTGGCCATCCTTGAAACATCTGTCCAACGAGCCCTGGATCGTTCGCTGGAGGAAATCCCCGATCTGATCGTGATCGATGTCAACGCCGACCATAGCCAGCGCCTGGAGCTGTGCAGGAAATTCCGCACTCTGAGCGCCAGTCCCATCCTGCTGTTCCTCCCTACCAATAACGAACCTGAGATTCTTGAGGCCTACCAGGCGGGCGTGGATGAGTGTGTGGTCAAACCCATCAGCCCCGCGCTCTTCCTGGCCAAGATCGTCGCATGGGCGCGCCGCAGCTGGACCGAGCCGATGAGCTCGCGCCAGGTTGGGCGCGTGCAGCTCGATCCGGCACATCGATCAGTGATCGGGAAGAACGGCGAGGACGTCAAACTGACCAATCTTGAATTCCGCTTCCTGCACCTGCTGATGAGCCGCCCGGGATTTGTCTTCAAAACGGAAGATATTATCCAGACCGTCTGGGGTGCGGAGCGCGGCGACATTACCCTGCTCAAGAACGTCATCTATCGCCTGCGCAAAAAACTCGAAGAGGAGGCGGAGGAAAAGCACCTGATCCAGACCTGGCCCGGTGGATATAGTTTTTCGGAGAAATAAAACGTTCCGAAGAGCATGACTTCGGAACGTTCCCGCATCAAACTGGACCTTTGGCCAGATTCCGCTTAATCGCCGGCCCCGCAGCGAAAGCCGATCTTCACTGAACTGTGACCGAGGTAGGCTGCGCTGCCCGGAAGTGCGTTGAGATCCGGTCCCAGTTCATAACCGCGGTTGGAGGTGCGCAGGTCCCGCTGTCCATCCTGATACGATCCGCCGCGGATCACGCGCATAAACCTGGACGGCTGCGCTTCAGGCCCTGTGGGGTTGGCCGCGGGAGAGACTGCATAATAGTTTGGGTTATAAAAATCAGCCACCCACTCCCAGACATTCCCTGCCATATCCAGAGCCCCAAATGGACTGGCACCCGCAGCATAGGAACCCACGCGGCTCGTATCGCCCAGAGCATTATTGGCATTGGCGAGCAGGCTGTTTGGCGGTTCCCCACCCCAGGGATAAGTCCGCATATCGTCGCCGCGCGCGGCGCGCTCCCATTCGGCTTCGGTTGGCAAACGGCGTCCCGTCCATTCACAATAGGTCTTCGCATCCAGCCAGGTGACATACACAACCGGATAGTCGCGGAACTCCTGGCTTCCAAAGTAATTTGTGCGGTTCCCAAAACTGACTTTCATGGGCGGTGTACAGACTCCAGCCTGGACGCATAAGGCATACATTCCATTCGTCACTTCCACTTGATCGATCCAGAACGCGTCGATCTGAACGGCGTGTCCGGGTTTTTCATCATCCTCTGCGAAGATATCGAATGCGCCCATGTTCACGGTGCCAGCCGGGACGTAGAGCTGCGTCATGCCATCGGCCGGTGAAATACGCGTCGTGGATAACGCTGTGGATGTTGCGGTCGGCTCGGGCGGGATGGGACTGGAGGTCGGAGTATCCGCTGCAAGGGTTGAAGTCGGCTCCAGGCTGGCAGTAGCCGCAGGGACAACAGCAGTCAACTGCGGCGCGCAAGCCGCGCAAAGACACGGAATCAGCAAAAAACGAAACACTGAGCGGAGCCCGAAAACAGGGGGACGGGCATATGCCCGTCCCCCTGTTTTCGGGTATTCCTTCAACTTTCGTGAAATATTGCTCATCAATGCAAGCAGGAGGGTTCTTTTCATTTACGGACTCACCAGTTGAATTGCTTTTTTCGCCTGATCTTCATAAAAGTTCGGGTTGATCTTATCTGCCTTGCGCCAGGCCGCCAGTGCGCCGGCATTGTCACCCTTGCGATACAGTCCATAACCGTACCACAACCAGGCCTCTTCCGACATTTCCGTCACGCCGCGCGCATAATCGGTCAGCGCGAGCAGATCGTCATTGCGGCCTGAATGGAAATAAGCCAGGAACGGACCGAACTGATAGCGGAACATACGCAGCGGCAGCCCGATTTGACGAGCTTGATCATAGGCAACTGCTGCTTCGTCATAGCGGTCAAAGTAGACAAGGTTACTCCCAAGATTGAACCACGCGAAAGCGTCGCCGGGATTTTTAACGGTAGCGGCCTGGGACGCGTCCAATGCTTTTTGCCGGTTCAGGCCCGGGTCCCAGTCTGAGCCGAGGATATCCTTGATCTCATTCTCAAATTGCGGGAAGTAGATCACCATGTACAGATTGTTAAAGGCCCACCATTGTTCCTGTAATTGTGCATAAGGCAGTTTCAGATCCGCACCGTGATATGAATCCTGAACAGTGAAACTCTGACTTGAGTCATCGTAGCCGGTGATCAGCAGATAGTGCGCTGCCCACAGGTCATCCTCCGGGCCGAGCGCATCATTCGGATCGAGGGCGGTCACGCTCTCCACAATCACGGGGTATTTCGCTGCGAGCAGGCGTTTGAGCAGAGTGATGTCGCCGCCGACGCGATAGATCATGTTCAGCCATCCCGCCTGGGTGCGGACGTAATATTGCAGTTCCTCCGGATTGACGTTGCGATCCTGGAGGACCGGTTTGACGACAGCCGCGATCTCTTTTTGGCTCAGTTCCCAACCGTATAAATGTAATGCCATCGAAAGCGTGGCAGGACCGCAGTTATTCGGCTCCTGTCTTTCCCAGGGAGGGGATGCAATGGAAGCCTGTGCCGGTAACGGAGGTAACGTTGGAGTCAGAGTGACCGGTAAGGTTGTGGCGGTCAATGGAGTTGGAGTGACGGCGACTGTCGGCGTGACGGGCCGCGGCGTGACAGGCAGCGCGGTCGGCACCGGGCCGATCGGGTCGATCACATTTTTCATATAAATGGTGAATTTCTCGTAACGCCAGGAGAGTGCCTCTTTGACCGTGGGGTTTTGAACCATCAACACTGCCAGTATCACCAACACGGCCAGCCCCATCAAAATGTTGCGAACTCGTTTGGACATGGGCGGGAGTGTACCACGCGTTCATGAATTGAAATTAATATCTGTCATTGCGAGGAGCGTTCGTCGCGACGCAGCAATCTCAAGTTCCAGGGAGATTGCTGCGCCCTATTGGGCTCGCAACCCCGCCGAAAGCAGGCGGGGCAACGACAGATACAGTCTTAATGTCCAAGCAGTTTTACTGCCGCAGCAACGGATGGATCATTATCAAATGTGAAGGTATCCCACGGGGCATCGGCCTGTACGTCCGGAACGATGCCCGTCTGTTCCCAATTGGCCTGTGAATTCTCCGGCGTGAAGGTCTCCTCTGCGATCCACAGACGCGAGCCATCCGAGAAGTCATAACCGTGCAGGACCTCCACATTTCCCAGTGTGGTCTCGCCCACGAGCTTTGCACGACCGGAATCCTTCATCACGCCGGAAAACACCTCGCCAAAGCTGACCGTGTCCTTGCCGACCAAAACCACCAGCGGCACCGTCTGTGAGTTTTGGATTGGATCCGGGTTAACTTCCATCGGGCGTGAATCGTGCCGGCTTTTGTAATGACCCAACAGGCCTGACGAGAAATAAGAAAGGACCGGTTCCAGCACAGTGCTGCTGCCGCCGCCATTCATACGGTTATCCAGGATCAAACCATCCAGCATGCCAAAGTTATTCAAGGCATCCCGGATCTGGCCGGGGATCGTCTCATCATAGAAAGTGGGGATGAAAATATAACCAATACGCGAGCCATCCGAGGTGGGCAATAAAGTAGCTTCGATCACGGAAGGACTTTGGATGCGCTTGCGGACTAAAGTGAGCGTACGGGGCGATTGGCCGGGCGTCTCAACGGTCAGCACCACGGCGGAGCACTCGGGGCCGGTCACCAGAAAGCTCATCTCCTGATTATTCTGCACAATGGGCATTCCATCCACAGTCAGGATGCTGTCGTGCGGCTTCAGCCCGGCATGTTCCGCTGGCGAATCCGGGAAAACCGAGATCACACTGATGCGCTGGCGTTCCGGCACAGGCAGGAAATAAATGCCAATGCCGACAAAGTCATTGGAGCCGGCCAATTCCGCGTCTGCTGCCGCAACTTCGACCGGGGATTCGAACGCTGAATGGTCATCGCTCAAGTCCGAGATCAGGGTATGCATCTCGGTATAAAAAGCTTCCGTATCCAAACCGGCTTCGATGTTGGCGCGATGTTTGGCGACCAGTCCCTTCCAATCCACTCCATTGAAATCTGGATAGACGTAGACATCGTCCACCTTCTGTACGACCTGGTCGAAGACCTGCAGCTGCGCATCCTTTGATATTTCGGGGTTGCCCTGCAGGAAGGGGGTTGGCGCGGCCAGCGCGGTCGCAGCGGGAACCGTAGCCAGTGGAACATTTTCACACCCGGGGGGAATATAAGCCGGGGCACTCTGAGTAGGTGTCCCGGTCACTTCTGTCACGACGGGCGTTGGAGAAGGGGATGCGCTCGGTGTCGGGCTGGTGAAGGCCCGCGTCACGGTGTTACAGGCCAGGGAAGAAATAATGACCAGAGCAAGAGCCAATCGATAAAGTTTCATTCGCTTCTACCTTTCGAGTCCGAGCAAAATCACATGTCAGCCTGCTGCCATTCCAAAACCTTTTCGAACAACTCATGCAGCGGCTTTAATTCCGAAACCGGCACCGCCAGATTCCTGACCTGTGTGTGCTGATACTGGAAAACGCGCGTGCCCGGCTGGATCAAACCTGCGCGGCGCCGAAACTCATCGCGCGTCATAAAGCCTGTCAGATAAATGTCCATTCCATAGACCCAAATATTACCCCATTCAAGTGGATTAACGATGTGGGCTTCTTTGTACGCTGGACAATGGATGCCGAGGCGCGCGTCGATGGGATGATGGATGTGCAAAGACGTGACCGCAAAAAATGGATCCTTCAACACCACGCGTTGACGCGGCGGCAGGGTCACGCTCCGCATCAAGAATCCTCGACCTTCATCCTGCCCGGCGATCTCGAGAGTCAGCGCGGCATCCGAATCAGACTTCAGCGTCAGCGGCCCCAGCGGACACCACACCCGAGGACGGTACCATTCATTCGGCATCACATGCACCAGGTAATGAGGCTGCTCCGCCGCAATGACCTTCTTCAAGTCGTCCTGTGAAGCGGCGAGGAGCCCGGTCAGAAACGCAAAAAGATACAGATCGTGCCCAGAGTGTCCTTCGCTGACGTGTTGATCCAAAGGGACAAGCGCCGGCGCGTTCAAAAGGACGCCGGGATTCCGCCGCATTTCCGTGATCTGTTCGCGGTATGTGATCAGGAAGGATTTGACGTCGCAACGATGGCCGCCCAACGCGACATCATAACGGTCCGGGTCAGTAAAAGGCGTCGCACCTTTGACGTCGAAAGGAATGTCATGCTCGGAAAGATACCGCCGGAGCGCCAGTTCCACTGCCACGCCGGCCACGATCCGCCGCAGACGATTGAAAGGCGAGCCGCCCATCCGGTCATAGGTATACGGCAGCGAGCGGATGGCATACGCAATCCCCGCTTCAGTGAGGTCAGGGGTGAATGGCAGGCGGAGGATGTCGGCAGCGGTGAGCATGGTGGTCAATGTTCAGTAATCAGTTGACAGTGATCAATGATTTGCTTCGGGTGACGTTTGCCATACTTATGTTACATTGACGGTTCATGTTTCATCTTCATCGGCCGAATGAGAATCGGTATCCGAAGATTGTCGGGCATCTCGAATTGCAAAAAATAAGATCACCAGAATGATCAGGAAAACAATACCCATGTAGATTGCCAGACCTGAGTGAAGGATAAAGATTCCGTAGAGTAGAGCGCTCAGGACAGCCAGGCACAAGACTCCTGCTATTATTCTTGCGAAAATGAACTCAGATGGTTTATGCCTGGAATAGATGATTTTGTAAATCCACTTAGGCTCAGGGCTAGTCCACCAGGGACGATGACGATATCCGTGCACACTATGCCATTCCAGATGTGCAAGATAATCTTCTGCTGGAGTGCGATCAGGTTTGAAGCCTTTTGCCATTTACTCGTTCCTGAATTGCAAACAATAGTGATGGAACGTATTGCTCACCCACGCTGAGCCAAGTCCATACGGCGCAAGGGACTGGTTATCCTGCGCCCAGATTTTTTCATCTTTGAGAGTGTAGATTTTGCCAAGTTCATGTCCAATGTCCCACGCCAGCGGATAGATCTTTCCGCCTTTCTTCACATTCTTGACGATAATTGTAAGGTAGGCTTTCTCCCGCAGTAAAGGTTTTAAGCCCTTATAGATACTTATCAGTTTTTCCAGGAAAGCTTCGTAGTCGTGGACATTTCCAAGGTCATCCGGATCATCCGAATAGACCACATCCAAGTCGCTCGCGCCGCGGCGCTTCTTTTGAGTCTCCGCACCTCTGGCATGCAGCATATCCCAATACGGAGGAGAGGTCAAAACGTAGTCGAAGGTCGGAAGTTGAAGGTCCCCGGCCCTGGAAGCATCAGCATTCAAGACCTCAGACGTTAGACCTTCGACTGCAGCGCCAAGCACGACACGTTCCTCTCCAATGATTTGCTCCGCAATTCTTGCATACTTGGGATTCAACTCGATGCCGTAAGAGTTACGCCCCGCGCGCAAAGCTGCCACCAGCGTGGACCCTGTCCCAGCCATGGGATCGAGAACAGTTTGTCCCTTTTTAGTGAAAAACTCGATGAACTCCTGCGCCATTGTCTCAGGGAATTTGGCAGGATGGGTCAACACACCTTTCTTGCGCGGCGGCGGATTGTGAATGAACCAGGATTTCTGGAACTTCAGCCATGATTTCGGGTCGAGGTCGTTGAGCTTGTTTTGAGGCATATATGCTCCAGGCGGCGTCCTCGCCGTCGTCCTTCAACTACGCTCAGGACGTGCGGCTCCGCTCAGGACGAATGGCTTACGGTCGCGGTGTTCTGGTCGGCGGGATATAGTTTACATCTTGAATCTGTAGATCAGAAAAATTGACCACCATAGCAGTTGAGCCTGCCGAATTGACAAACACTCCTACAGTCCCGGTTGGATAATTAGGGTTGCTAATCGCGAATTGATAATGATCATTCAAAAACAGACGCATTTCCGAGCCAGCCGCCCAAAGCCCAATGCGGACCTGGCCCGGCGCGCCCAGCGGTGCATCCCCACTGGGAACGGGAGTCTGAAGCAGCTCGCGCGTCCCGGCACTGATTCTTTCGGCACTTACCCTTCCATCACACGATAATGCAAAACGATAATACGCAACAGCGTTCGCACGAACGAGCAGCCCATACGTGTCAGTACCACGGCAAATATTGGGGGTCGCTGTGATCTCCGCGTAAAAACTACTCAGCGTCAATCCGTGCCGCAGGCTGAGCAGGTACACTTTCGGCTGCACAGCCAGCGTCAAATTACCCTGATTGAGAGCCGAACTTCCCTGATCGGAAACCGCCAGGTCCCATATTTTGGGATCGGAAAAGTCATCTGTTACAGCGACATCGCCAAGGCCCGGGCGCATCTCCGGGGTTGCGGTGGGAGTGGAAAAAACCGGAGGTGAAGATGTAGCCGATGGCGGGAACCAGACGATCGTCGGGGAAGGAAGCGCAGTTTCCGTCGCCAGGGGGATCGTTGTCGGCACAAGGGAGGTATCCAGGGCGTAGCAGGAAGTCAGTATCAAGGTCAGAGCGAGAAGGATCGTACTTTTTTTTCCTCCTCGCTGTTTTCGATGAGATTGTGAATGTATCATGCAGGTTTTGTGACAAAAAACACGGGAATTTGTCGTAAAATCAATCGCGCTTCATTCTACTGCTTTTAGGGTCAATTTCTAACCTGATTATACTAAGGCAGGCAGTAAATCAAATTCTCTTTTAGAGATTGACGCAGTACTTCGTAGCATAAAGGAGACAAACATGAGCGAAAAACTGGCGCTGGTGACCGGCGCATGTGGAGAGATCGGCCAGGCGCTCGTGCAAGGATTGGTCCAAAGAGGCGGCTACAAAATCGTTACATCCGATTTGATGCCGCTTCCTGATTCCATCGAGTCGCTCGCGATGGAGCATGTCCAGGGGGATTTGGTGTATAAGATCAAGACCTTTTACGATTACGATTTCGATGTCATCTTCCATCTGGCAGCGTCGCTGTCATCGAAGGCAGAAATAGCCAGTGAGGAAGCACATCGCATCAACGTCGAGGGAACGATGCAATTGCTGATGCTGGCAGCCTATCGTTCTGAGAAGTACAAGAAGCCGGTGAAATTCCTCTTCCCAAGCTCTATCGCCGCGTACGGTATGACAAACCGAGAAGCCAAGCAGGCCGCGGGCTGTGTGCGGGAGGAGGAATATAACACGCCCCATACGATGTATGGATGCAACAAGCTGTATTGCGAAAAACTGGGCATGTACTACAGCCGCTATTTTGGTCAGCGCCATCTGGATGAGAATCCGCCCGTCATGCTCGACTTTCGCGCGCTGCGTTTCCCCGGTTTGATCAGCGCCTTTACCCTTCCCAGCGGGGGCACAAGCGACTACGGCCCTGAGATGCTGCACGCCGCAGCCCAGGGCAAACCGTACGCCTGTTTCGTGCGTGAGGATACAATGATCTCCTTCATGGCGATGCCGGACGCGATCAAGTCCCTGCTCATGCTCACTGATGCACCGCGCGAAAACCTTTCGCACAATGTTTACAATGTGGCAGCCTTTGCGATCACAGCCGGTCAATTCCGCGACCGCGCGGTCAAAGCTTTCCCCGGCGCGCAGATCACGTTCGAGCCGAATCCCCGCCGTCAGGGAATTGTCGATTCGTGGCCTGAAGATGTGAACGATTCCCTCGCCCGCACAGAATGGGGCTGGAAGCCCGATTACGATGTGGAACGCTTCTTCGACGATTATTTTCTGCCGGAGATTCGGAAGAGATATGGAAAGCAGGTCACGTTTGAAACGTAACCTACCCAACGTTTCACTGATATAATCCCCGCCGATGAATCTCAAGCGCTTCGCAGTGTTATTTCTACTCATCAGCCTGCTGCTTGTGGGAATCTGGCTCCCCGCAAACGCTGCGCCCCTGCCGCAGGTGCAATATGCCACGCCCACGCCCGGCCCGGATGGACGCATCTTGTACATTGTGCAGCCGGGTGACACCTGCATCCGCATCGGCCTGCTGAATGGTATCTCCGAGCAGACTCTTCGTCAGTTGAACAGCAAGATCAATCAGGATTGTACGAATCTGGTGGAGGGACAGGAAATCCTCATCGGTCTCGCGAACGCCTCGGCCGGGACTCCGACTGCTGGACCCTCGCCTACATCCCTCCCTCCGACGGCCAGCCCCACACCTTTCACCGGAACCACAGAGATCTGCGTGCTGCTCTTCGATGACCAGAACGGTGATGCATTTCGCCAGGAAACCGAGCCGGCGGTGGCGGGCGGCGCGGTCAGTGTGACGGAGATCAACGGGGAATATTCTTCTTCTCAGAAAACAGCGATCAACCCAGATCCAACAGCCTTCCAGGGTGTTTGTTTTTCGGACGTGCCCGAAGGGACGTACAATATCACGGTCGGTATTCCGGATAACTACAATCCCACCATGGACCTCAGCTATACGCTCGAGGTCAAAGCCGGTGACCGCGACGAAGTGGACTTCGGCGCACAGTCACAGGCGGTAGTTGTATCACAGCCGCAGACTGGCAAGCCCGGCGAAGGCCGATCGCCCATCCTAGGAATTCTCGGCGGCTTACTACTCGTCGGCGGCGGCGTGCTTGGATATTTTGCCTGGCGCTCCGGGAAACCCGAAAGTAAACTGAGCGGCGGAAGTGGGATACTAAAGAAATAAGAGAAGTGACAGTCACCTTACAAGGTGACTGTCACTTTTTAGAGTGAAGGTCTTTCGATGAATTGGGGAATAACCGATCTCTGCGATCCTCTGACAATGACTGCGAGTCCCATAGCCTTTGTGACGGGCAAGACCGTAATCAGGATATTCTGAATCTAATCCACACATGAATTCATCGCGGGCGGTCTTGGCAAGGATGGACGCGGCAGCAATGCTCAGGGAACGCTGGTCGCCTCGGACCAAAGCGGTCTGTGAAATATCGAGTTCAGGGAGTTCAAGGCGGAAATCGGTCAGCAGGTAATCGGGGATCAGGGGCATGGATTCGAGCGCGCGTAACGCGGCCAATCTCGTCGCAGGGACAATACCCAGCGAGTCAATTTCGTTTGCTGAAGCAAATCCTATCCCCCAGACCCGGGCAATTTCACGGATGCGAGGCACAAGCCGGTTGCGCGCGAGTGGAGTCATCTGTTTGGAATCACGCGCCCCGCTCAAAGTCCGCGCGAGATGCAGATTGTCATCAGGCAGTATCACGGCTCCAACGGCCACCGGTCCTGCCAGCGCGCCACGCCCGGCTTCGTCCAATCCGGCAACGAATTTGAAGCCGCTCTTCCAGAATCTTTTTTCGTAGTCCAGGTCAGGGATTGAGATCATAGCGCCCATGCCTGGCGTTGGAATGGATGCGAAAAATATCACCGATCATGCGCATGGCATCCCGTACAGCGCTGACTTTGCTCTCGGCATCATAATACCAATGGATCGGGACTTCGACCAATCGATATCCGCCGCGTCGTGCAAGGTAAAGCAATTCAATATCAAAAGACCAGCCCATAAGGGTTTGCTGTTGAAAGAGCGCTTCAGCCGCCGCGGCCCGAAAGCATTTGAAGCCGCACTGGGTGTCATTCAAGCCGGGCAGAATCATCCATTGAATGATGTAGTTGATCAGCCGTCCGCCCAGGTGACGATAGGACGGTTCATTATAGCGAACTGCGCCCGGGGCTTCGCGTGAACCGATCGCAACATCAAAGTCAGTCAAAAGCGGAGGCAGAAATTTGCCGATCTCTTCGATCGGCATGGATAGGTCGGCATCGGCGATGAAACGAAATTCGCCGCGTGCCTCGAGCATTCCGCGCCGAACCGCGTTGCCTTTTCCCGGTTGGCTCTCGCGCAACACGCGCAAGGCAGGGTGCCCTTTGGCAAATTCCTGTGCCACATCCAGGGTGCGATCCCTGCTGGCATTTTCAACCACGATCACTTCATAGGGATAGGATTGTGTTTCCAGAAACGCAAAGACCTGCCTCAACGTACGAGGCAGGCGGGTTTCTTCATTGTAAGCCGGTATAACAATTGAAAGGAATAAGGATGTCAAAGCAGCTTATGGCTTGAGATATAAATATGCACCAACTGCGGCAACGAGGACGCAGCATTCTATAATCAACATGGCGGCCAGAACGATCAACTGGACAACACTCATGCCCATGATCTTCTTCTGGGCGGCCGGTTTCGGGAGGGGTTGAGCCGGGCTGGTTTCCCGCAGGGATGGCCCGGCTTGCGGGGCCAGCGGCTGCCCATCTTCAAAAGCAAAGTCCAGGTCGGCGGGGTTGAAACCCTCGGATTTTTCAGCCTCATTAAAGATGGCTCGGGCGCGAGATGATGCCTGTTCCGGGGTTTCCGGCGTCTGGGATGCGGTCGCTGCAGCCTGGACAGGAGGTTGCGCCTCCACTGCATCCGCTGCCCGTGGCGAGATGATGCGGTCGGCCACATCGTGGACATTGTCGGCGCGCCACAGCGGCCGGGCCTGGGCCAGGGAAGCCGCGAACTGCTTGATCGCGTCGCTCATCACGACGCGCGCCACAGGACGCAGAGAGTCGATATGAGCGCCTGGGTTGGCCGCGATCAAAATAGGCTCAATCGGTGCCGGCGTTTGAATCCGCTGGCGGGTGAGGTAGATCTGCAAAGCACGCGCATATTTTGCGGTCCGGACCAGCAGGTTGTTGCGGGCCGGCAGGCCCCTCCCGTTACTCAGGGTATTCCACTGGTCACCCTTGGCTTCGAATTGACCTTTGACATTCGTCACGTGGATCACGTAGACTCCGCCCGGACCCACCAGGATGATGGGAATCACCACGTCAATCTCGGGCAGAGTGAAATTACGAATGAGAACGAATCCCTTTTCCAGCATCCGCTCCAGCTGGGCGATGACTGTCTTTTGCGCCTCAAGTTCCCCGAACCAATCAAAGCCGTATTTCAACGTACCTTGAATCCGGCCCGAAATATCAACCTGGCCCTGTGCATTTTGAAAGGGAGTCTTGTCAATGATTTTCATACGGTTTTACTCGATCAAAAAACCGGGACTTCCTCAATTTCGTCATGGGATGCGTCGGACTGAGTGGAGATCCACTCCTTCCCATTCTGCTTCACAACCTTCACGGGCTTTCCAACCTTGAATGTGCTGGCCTTCAGTTCTTCACGCTGACCTGTCACAAAGACCTTCCCCTTCTGGATGCGGTCCAGCAGGGTTTTGCGGTCCAAAAGGACACGATCTGAAAAGGTAGCGCCACGCCGCTCGTAAGCGCGCGCCCATACGATTTGTCCGTTCTTGTAACGGACCGCTTCGATCACTCCATCGAATTTCTTCGGCATACGGGACCCTCCTCGATGATTTTAACATAGAAACCGCCGAGTATTAATCGGCGGTTAGTCCTAGTTGGGGCCGGGATTTGTTGAGCCCGCGAAATCCCTTCAAGGGGAAACACGGACCCACAAAGCTATCTGACAAAGTCGGGGCGCCGGGATTTGAACCCGGGACTTCTTGCTCCCAAAGCAAGCGCGCTGGCCGGACTGCGCTACGCCCCGAAAGGCGAGGGTGAGTATAATGCGAAGGATGAATACCCGTCAAGCACTCATTGCTGCCATCGGACTTTCACTTCTCGCCGGACTCTGGGCCTGCACCCCGCAAAACCAACAGCTTCCAACTCCGACAGTTATTATTCCTTCAACGCCAACTGAAACGCCTTCCCCCACTCCCCTTCCATTTACTCCAACACCAACTCCGCTCACCTGCCTTACCCGGCCGGGGCAAATCAAACAGGAAAGTCTGACCGCGACCAAACCGGCACAGGAATTCCTGATCTACCTGCCTCCCTGCTATGACCAAATGACGGATCTTAAATATCCCGTCCTTTACCTGCTGCATGGACAGACCTACATCGATGATCAATGGGTCCGCATCGGAGCAGGGACCATCGCCGATCAATTGATTATCTCTGGCGAAGCGCCCCCGTTCATCATTGTCTTTCCTGATGACCGTTACTGGAATCTTCCGCCGGGGCCCGGCTTCGGAGCGAGACTCATCAACCTGGTCATTCCCTATGTAGATGCGAACTATCGCACCCGCGCTGACCGTGACCACCGATCCATCGGCGGCCTCTCACGCGGCGGCGGCTGGGCCGCGGAACTGGGATTCCAACACCCGGAGTTATTTGGATCCATCGGCCTGCATTCACCGGCTATTTTCGTGGAGGACGATCAATATCTCGTAAAGTGGATTGAGAACATTCCCGCCGAGACCCGTCCGCGCCTGTGGATGGATGTGGGCGACCGCGATACCTATTTAAGTTATCTCCGTTCCCTGGAAGAAACTTTGACAGCCTATAACTACCTGCATGAATTCCATGTCTACCCGGGTGACCACACTGAAGGATACTGGAGCCGGCATACCGAGGAATATTTGAGGTGGTATGTTGAAGGCTGGCAGGAAAGCCTGCCATAATACGTAGAAGCGTCCCGAAGGTTTGTCTGCACAGACACGCATGCACCAGTGCAACCTTCGGGACGTTGGGTAACAGCAGGTTATAATTCCCTTATGCCACTGACCCTGAAGGAAGTTGAGCATATTGCCACCCTGGCGCGCCTGGAATTGACCGATGAACAAAAGGCGCTCTACCGTGAACAGCTTTCCCATATCCTCGATTACATTGCCAAGCTGCAGGAACTGGATACGACGGATGTCCCGCCCACAGATGGAGGAGGCTCAGTGGCGCAGATGCCATTGCGCCCGGATGAACCGCGTCCCAGCCTGAGCACAGACCAATTGCTGGCAAACACGAAAGATCAAAAGGACGGTCAGTTCAAGATCCCGCCGGTATTTGAGTAGACGGCTGACAACTGACGACAGACCATTTCATCCCGAGGAATTAGAATATTGCTTCAAGGACACTCTCTCACGGAAATACAGGCCGCGCTGATAAAGGGCGAATTCACAAGCGTGGAATTGACACAGGCGACTCTTGATTCCATTGAAGATACAAATCCAAAATTACATGCCTTTCTTTATATTGCCGGGGAGCGGGCGCTGGAAGAGGCAAAGCAAGCAGATGAAGCCCGCCATCACAACGTAGATCAACCCTTACTTGGAATACCGATTGCGATCAAAGATGTGCTGACGGTCGCAGGGATGCCCTGTACGTGCGGCTCCAGAATCCTCGAAGGCTTTATTCCGCCATATACCGCAACGGCCGTGAGGAGACTCCAGGAGGCGGGCGCCATCGTCATTGGCAAGACAAATACCGATGAATTCGCGATGGGGTCGTCCACAGAAAATTCTGCTTATGGCAGGACGAATAACCCGTGGGATGTGAGGCGCGTGCCGGGCGGCTCGTCAGGTGGAAGCGCGGCTGCGGTGGCCGCGAGGCTTGTCCCCGCCGCGCTGGGCACGGATACCGGCGGGTCGGTCCGCCAGCCGGCCGCGTTCTGCGGTGTCACTGGCTTGAAGACGACCTATGGACGTGTGTCACGCTATGGATTGGTCGCGTTCGGGTCTTCGCTGGATACAGTGGGCGCGTTTGGACGAAATGCACGGGATGTGGAGACGATTTTCTCGATCATGGCCGGGCATGATCCGCTGGATGCAACATCGGCACAGCGGGATATCCCCGATGCAGGGGCAACCCGGGCGGTCGTCAAGGGATTGCGAATCGGCGTCCCGAAGGAATATTTTATTAAAGGGATTCAGCCCGAAGTCGAGGAAAAGACGCGGGCAGCCATTGATCAGTTGCAGGCTTTGGGCGCGGAAATTCGCGAAGTCAGCCTTCCTCACACAGAATACGCACTCCCTGTCTATTACATCATCGCGCCGGCGGAGGCTTCGGCCAACCTCGCACGCTACGATGGAATTCGTTACGGCCCGCGCGTCGAAGCGAACTCTCTGCATGATGTCTATTTCAAAACACGTGGACAGAAATTCGGCGCGGAGGTGGAGCGGCGCGTGATGATCGGGACGTACGCGCTTTCCGCCGGGTATTACGACGCGTACTACGGACAGGCGCAAAAGGTCCGCACGCTCATCACACGGGACTTTGAGACTGCCTTCAAGGAAGTGGATTTGCTTGCCTGCCCGACGACTCCTTCAACGGCCTTTGTTGCGGGCGCGCATGAGAACGATCCGCTGGCAATGTATCTGGAAGATGTGTTTACCTTGCCGGCAAACCTGGCCGGGGTGCCGGGCATATCGTTCCCGGTTGGCTTTGACAGAGACAACCTGCCCATCGGGATGCAATTGATTGGTCCGCACTTCCGCGAGGATCTGCTGCTAAAGGCGACTCACATTTACCAGAGTGCGACCGATTGCCACATGCGGGTTCCCCAAATTTAGTGGCACTGGGAGCACTCGCCGCGAGGCAATCCCTTTAGATGCTAACGATCCCCATAAATGGAAGATTGCTTCGTCGGGCTGCGCCCTCCTCGCAATGACATACCAACGGAGGATTTATGAACATCCTGGTTACAGGTGGAGCAGGTTACATCGGTTCGGCCACAGCAGAAGCTTTGGTGAAGGCAGGACATTCTGTCACGGTTTATGATTCCTTGGTCACCGGTCATCGGGCGGCGGTGCCGGAAGGTGCGCGCTTTATTTGCGCAGATCTTGAAGATGAGATCGCGTTATCAGATACCTTTGAGGAAGAGAAGTTTGATGCCGTCATGCATTTCGCTGCATTCATCGAGGCCGGCGAGAGCATGAAGGAACCCGGTAAATTCTTCCGAAATAATTTTGTCAATTCATTGAGCTTGATCGAAGCCGCCGTGCGCTCCGGGGTAAAGCGATTCGTGTTCTCATCCACGGCTGCCGTTTATCAATCCAGTGACGAGCCATTGACCGAAAATTCTCCCATTGGCCCAACCAATGTCTACGGACAGACAAAACGAATGACCGAGGAAGCGCTGGAATGGTACCGCCAGATTCACGGCCTGCATTTCGCGGCACTGAGATATTTCAATGCCTGCGGTGCACTGCCCGGACGCGGCGAAGCGCATCAGCCAGAGTCACATCTCATTCCCCGCGTCTTAAGCGTGCCACTGGGAAAAATGGAATCCATCAATATCAACGGCAATGATTATCCAACGCCCGATGGCACTTGCATACGCGACTACATCCATATCGCCGATCTGGTCTCGGCGCACATGCTTGCATTGGATGCTCTGGGCGAGAACGACAGGTTGGTCTATAACCTCGGCAGCGGACAGGGATATTCCGTGCGCGAAGTTATTGAAACTGCCCGCGAGGTAACAGGGCACAAAATCCCCTCGATCGAGTCACCGCGGCGGGCCGGAGACCCGGCGCGACTGGTGGCCTCTTCTGAAAAGATCCGCCGTGAACTTGGCTGGAAACCTGAGCATGAAAATCTGAAAGACATTATCGCCAGTGCGTGGGAGTGGCACAAGTCACACCCGGATGGATATGAAGAATAATCCACAGATCACTGACTTGTTGCTCACCTACCCGCCCCATCTTCCTTCCTCTTTCGTAACCATCCGTACAGACTATATTTCACCACGCGTTCCTGTCCCGAAAACAGCTTTCGTAAGTTCGGGCGTAAAGCCCACAGCAGCAGGAGCTCTGCAAGCACGCCATATAACACATACAACCACGGGGCGAGTCCCTGCGCAGCGCGAATTGCAAAAATGATGATCGCAAAGAGGGCAACCGACATGGTTGTGACGGACGCAATGCCCAGCGAAAAAAAGGTCAATGCGCCGAGAGGCAGGATGATCAAAAGAGACGGAGCCCACAGTCCAAAGGCTCCGCCCACTGACGGTGCACCGCCTGCACCGCCCCGCAAGCGTTTGATGCGTCCCTGTTCATCGCGGTCGATCATAAAGATGGAATGATTATGACCGATGATCGCGGCGATGGGAGCGATCACATATACCCAGCTATCGGGGCTCAAGGCACGTGCCGCCCACACAGAAGCGGCGCCTTTCAAAATATCCAGCAATGCAGTGGCGAGACCTGCCCAGAAACCTGCAGCGCGCATGGCATTGGTCCCACCAGTGCGTCCGCTTTCCACTTCACGAATATCCTTGCCTGTGCTGAGTTTTACGATCAGCAGCCCAAAGGGAATCGATCCGAAAATATAAGCCACGATGACGATCCCAACGTCAATCAAGGTTTGCATCTGCGCGAATCCTCCAAGATGAGTCTAAGAATATCCTATGAACTATAAAGTCACAAAGCTCGAGACTCTGTGACTTGTGTTGCCATGCCGGAATTATGCAAATGCGCTTTGCAGTAAAAACACACCGAACCTCAGAAGGTTACAGGATTAAACGACCTGCAGGGCCACCTCGCGGGCTTGTCCATTTTCGATCCAGAAGCCGCGCGCCTGCCAGTTTCGATCCGCGCCGGCAAGTATGATGTGGATCACTTGATAGGCCGCCTCAGCAATGTCGGTAGCGGAGACGGTTTCAGGTCCCGCGGGATGTGAATGAAAAATGGCGAGCAACTCCTGATCATGAGAGTCGATCCATTCCAAAGCGTCCAACTGCTGTTTTGGATCCATTACGAATCGCACGGGACTTTGGGCCTGATTCTGTACAAAATGCACGGACTCGACCCGTGAGTCCTTTCCACTCAAAAGGCCACAGGCCTCCAGAGGAGACTCGGCTTCGACGTGGTCAATCATTGTCTGCAATTGCTCAGTTGTGAGAATAAGGGAATCCATCAGCGTACAAAGATGGCCGCGGACCATGCGATCCCGATGATCACTCCGGGTCCGACCATCGCGCGTCGGAGGGGAATGTTCTCCGCCAGACTCAGGGACAGCATCGAAAGCGCATACAGAGGACCGGTGAGGGCGAGGCCAAACTGCATGGGTGAAAGCGCCCAGTAATGCAGGCCCGCACTGATTTGCGCACAGATGATGCCAATGCCGATTGCCCACGGAAAATCCCAACGGTCTGCGCCATCGAGATGCAGGATGCGAAGGCTGATCAGGCCCGCAGCAATGAAGACAGCAGGGACAAGCAGGAACATCCTCACCACTGAAAATCGCAGCGCAGTGACGAGGATCAGGAATAACGCATAGGAGAGCGCTGTCAGGCCGGCTCGTGCAAAGGCATAGTAAGGCGCTGTCGGATCGACTGAGACATACTCAGCAAGGAAAACAGCCGTCAACAGGGAGGCGCTGACTCCGAACCCAATCCACCATGCGGCACCGCTCGGCAGCAACGCCAGCGGCGCGCCGATAATAAAGGTAGTCAATGTGGGGAGGAGCAGGTGTTCCACCGTGCGCTTCTGCCCCAGCGACGGATGGCTGCGGATTAACCATTCCATCCCAGTGGCAGTCAGGCCGGCCGCCAGGATGGTCATGGCCGCACTGAGCGTGACCGGGTAGGCGAAGTAAAATCCGGGTAGAGAGAGCGTCAGGGTTAGACGCGGAGTTTGTACAAGGCGTGTAAGCGCATAAGTCAACAGCACAGATGCGATCAGGACACCAAACCGGTCGGCATCCGGCAGATAAGATTGCTTCTCTTGCATGGCGGTGATTGTACCTCAGGAGGGCATCCCCTCTACGGTAATTGGCAGCCTCGCGGTGGTTCCTCGTGAGGGATGTAGGGAAAGGCAAGCTCGCCGGGAGAGCACTTAACTAAAGAAAGGATGCGGCCTAATATGGTAGAATCAAACGGTTATGGAATCGCTTAAGACTGAATCTATCCCACCGCCGCCTGCCGTGATTGGCTCGATCAAAGCAGGTTTTGACACCATCGCGGCGCACATCACCGCGATTTTGATGCCCCTGCTCCTTGATCTTTTCCTGTGGCTGGGCCCCCGCTTGAGCCTGGAGAAATGGTATCTAAATCTCGTGCCGCAAGTGGCCGAAAGTTGGCGCATTCTTGGCATTTCTGCCGACCAGATCCAGAAAATGAACCAGCAGAATTTGGAATTGCTGCCGCAGTTCAATCTCTTCTGGTTGCTCCGTACGTTTCCCATTGGGATTTCAAGCCTGGTCTCTGGACCATTTTTCTCTCGGGAAGCGCCGGGCACGCCTCTCCATCTTTCGGTGGTTCAGGTTACATCGGGATGGGACCTGCTTCGCTGGCTGGTGCTCTTGTTCCTCATAGGATGGATTGGCGGGGCATTCTACTTCCAGCTGGTTGCCCGCCTCATTCCCCGCGATGGACGCCTTCCATCCCTGTCCCCCACACGCATCATCGGTCAATCCATGCTGATCTCAGTCTTCTGGTCCATGATCGTCTTCATGCTGGGGATGCCCATCTTCCTGTTCATGGCGATTCTATTTGGAGTGAGCCCGATTCTGGGGCAGGTTGCGATCTTCGCTTTCAGTCTGCTGTCCATGTGGCTGATCGTCCCCTTGTTCTTCTGGCCGCACGGAGTGTTCCTGCGGAATGAAAATGCGCTCAAGGCGATTTGGAGCAGTTGGAAGCTGGCACGTTTTGCGCTACCCGCCAGCAGCATGTTTGTCTTGACCACCTTCCTGCTCGGTGTTGGCCTGAACTATCTGTGGGCTATTCCGCCCAGCAGGTCATGGATGGCACTGGTTGGCCTCATCGGGCACGCGTTCGTAACAACCGCGCTGCTCGCCGCCAGTTTCATTTATTACCGCGATATGAATGCATGGTTGACCATGGTCATCGAACGAATGAGGACCAGGCCGCTGATGAGAACATGAGAAGAGACCCTCACCCCTTCGACAGGCTCAGTGCGACACCTGCCCTCTCCCATCCCCATAGATCGGGTACCAGCGGAGAGAGGGAAAATTTTGGAGGTTTTTGTGGCTGTAAAGAATGATTTGAATTACGATGTAAGTTCCATTCAGGCTCTTGAAGGCATCGAGCATGTGCGGAAACGCCCGGGCATGTATGTGGGCGGCACGGACATCAAAGCCTTGCATCACCTCGTTTATGAGGTGGTCGATAATGCCATCGACGAAGCACTGGCTGGTTTCTGCACTTCAATCGACATTACCATCCATGAAGATAGCAGCGTGACCGTTGAGGATAACGGCCGCGGTATTCCGGTCGGTCCACATCCCACGAAAAAGGATGCGAATGGCAAGCCCATGGAAACCGTGGATGTGGTCATGACCGTCATCGGCGCAGGCGGCAAATTCGGCGGCGGCGGATATAAAGTCTCCGGCGGTTTGCACGGCGTGGGCGTCAGCGCGGTCAATGCGCTTTCGGAATGGGTGGTAACCGAGATCAAGCGGGATGGCAAGCTGTGGCAGCAGAACTACAAACGCGGCGTGCCGCAGGGACACATCAAGCAGATCGGGAAGGTGGATAAGGACGACACCGGCACCAAGCAGACCTTCAAGTTCGACAAACAAATCTTCACCGAAGACATTGATTTTCGCTTTGATACCCTGGTGCAGCGTTTGCGTGAAATGGCATTCGTGACCCGCGGCGTGACCATCCGCTTTGTGGATGAGCGCGCCAACCGGGAAATGACCTTCTATTTTGAAGGCGGTCTGACTTCATTCGTGCGCTATCTCAATCGCAACCGTGAGAACCTGCATCCCGTGGTGCACGTGGAAAAGGAAATCGAGAACATCGGCATCGAGGCCGCGATCCAGTACACGGATGCGTATACTGAGTCAGTTTATTCCTTTGCCAACACGATCAATACAGTCGACGGCGGCACGCATCTCACCGGCCTGCGTTCCTCATTGACCCGCGTGATCAATGATTATGCGCGCAAAAACGGCTTGCTCAAGGAAGCTGACCCGAACTTCTCTGGCGACGACACGCGCGAAGGCATGACCGCCATTGTTTCGGTCAAGCATCCAAGCCCACAATTCGAGTCCCAGACCAAAGTAAAATTGATGAACCCCGAAGTGCAGACCTACGTTATACAGGTGGTTGGAGAGGCCTTCGGAACATTCCTGGATGAAAACCCGCAGGCTGCAAAGGCAATCATTGCCAAGTGTCTCACCTCGGCGCGTGCACGTGATGCAGCCCGCAAGGCACGGGACCTCGTCATCCGCAAGTCCGCGCTCGAGTCCCTGACCCTGCCCGGCAAACTCGCTGATTGCTCCGAGCGCGATTCATCCAAGACCGAGCTTTACATCGTGGAAGGTGACTCGGCAGGCGGCTCAGCCAAGCAGGGACGCGACCGCCACTTCCAGGCGATCCTGCCGTTACGCGGCAAAATCCTGAATACCGAGCGCGCCCGCCTCGATAAGATCCTGGGTAACAACGAAGTCCGATCCCTGATCTCCGCACTGGGTACAGGCGTGGGTGACAACTTCGACGTCGAAGGCTTGCGCTATGGACGCATCATCATCATGACCGATGCAGACGTGGACGGCAGTCACATCCGCACACTTCTGCTCACCTTCTTCTTCCGTTACATGCCGATCCTGATTGACGATGGGCATCTCTATATCGCGCAACCGCCGCTCTACCGCGTGGCCCACAAGAATCAGGTCAAGTATGCATACTCGGATAAAGAAAAAGATAAGATGCTGAAGGAGATCGGAGATAAGGCGTCGCTTCAGCGCTATAAAGGTCTGGGTGAAATGAATCCCGAACAGCTCTGGGAGACAACGATGAATCCGGAAAACCGCACCCTGCTCCTGGTCACAGTTGATGACGCGGCCGAAGCAGATCGGACCTTTGACATGCTCATGGGCGATGCAGTGGATCCACGGAAGAAGTTCATCCAAACGCACGCCAGAAGCGTTAGAAATCTGGATATTTAGTAAAAAACGGAGCGGTTTTCCGCTCCGTTTTTTTTCTTTATACTTCGCCGTATTCAGGATAGGTCACACGGCAGCCTGCTATCTTCCCCAACAAGGCCAGCGACCCAAGTATGATGCGGGCAGCTCCAATCGAAATTCCACCCGGGCAGGCGCCCGGCAAAGTTGACTGACCCAGGACTGCCTGCTGCAGCAAATTGGGAAGTCCATGCTGATCCACTTTGCCATCACGCGCCAGACCGCAGAGCGTAACGCCCGTATTGATATTGGCATTCAAGCCTTTTAGATCGGGTGGAACGGCCTCGCTGATCAACCTGACGCGCAATTCTTCGTTGCTGTCACTCCATGGATGGAGATGGGGGATGACGGGCGGGAAAATGATGAGTTCGCCCGGGCCGGCTGTTCCCTCCTCTTTTCCCAGAAGATAGCGCGCTTTGCCATTGATGATCTCAAATCGTTCTGTGTAAGTTGGATGGTAGTGCAAGGGAATCGCGTTCTTTCCTGTAAAAGGCTCACAGACATATTCCATCTCAAAATATTGACCGCCCGTTTCAGACGGCAATTTGATGAGCAGGGAACGCTGATGTGTCACAGGATTTTCGATCCATGTTCCGGCAGTGATCTTTTTCATTCATCCTCATCGGCCCTTATGCACCTGTTTGCGCCAGTGCATTCCGCTGCACAGAACGATCCAACCAAAGGTGGACAACGATAAACGCGATCAGCGTCAGCACCAGTCCGGCCACGAAGAGGAAGGTCATGAATTTGCTGTGGTCAAAATCACCCCACATGCGCGGCAGGCCAAGCAGGGTCAATCCAATGCCGACCATGGCGCTTTCCATCAGAATGCGTGTGGCACTCCAGCGTCCGTCGATCGCGAGGGATAATACGGATGAAAAAGTAAGGATGCTCCATCCCGCAAAGATGCGGGCTGTTAGTTCGGTCAATTTCCAGGGGGCCAGGGAAATGAGAATGGACGGCTTGATGAATACGATCAGGAATGCCAGTATGCCAAGCGCTCCCACAATTTCCATTGCCCGGCGCGCAAGGGATGAGAAACGCAGGTCATTCGCTTCAAGCTCGCGCATTTCCGTGGCCCGATTTCGCCACCATATAAAGGGGACCAGGACAGGTGTCACGGCATAGATGACTGTCCAAAGGTAAAAATTGAGGGCGCCATGATGAAAGCGGCTCCAGTGTAGAAGCGTGGCGGCAAACATGCAGACCGTGAAAGCAGTGATGGGAAGGAAGCCTGCCTGCACGTGATGCCATTTTTTGTCCGTGAGCAGACGTGCAAAGAAATAAGCTCCAGCCGTGTAACCCGCGCCGATCAGGATCGCGGAAGTGCGGGGCGCGATCGTCCAGGCAAAATCTATATCGGTGCGGTCAGGGAAAATATACAGAGCGAGAAATGCCAGAAGAAGAACAATGATCACACTGCCAGCGATGACACGTGTGAGAGGTAGAACGCGGTCGTCTTTCGAAGTACCCATAAATTTTCTCCTTGTACCTTATAAATCGTTCAACTGTTAATACTTACAACCCGTGAGCGCATAAAGAGTGTTATTCTCCTGCTTTATTATTCGTAGTTTCCGGGAGAAATGATATGACTCAAAGGTATGATGTGATCATCGTCGGCGGTGGGCCGGCTGGTGGAACAGCGGCCTTTTTTCTTGGTCAGGCGGGGAAGCGGGTATTGCTACTTGAGAAGGAATCTCTACCGCGTTATAAAACTTGTGGGGGTGCAGTCTCTCTGAGATTGCTGGAACAATTCCCTTTTTCATTTGAGCCGGTCATTCAATCACGAGTTCATGCCATCTCTTATGCATTTAAAGAAAAGATGGTGACGATTCCTCTCAAGGATTCTGAGCTATGCATGGTGATGCGGGATGAGTTCGATGCGCATCTGCTCAAACACGCCAGGGCTGAAATTCGCACCGGCACGGCAGTGCATCGGGTGGAAGAAGCTAATAGAACGGTGACAGTTGAAACGGCCGACGGGCAGCGCTTCGAAGCTGATACCCTGATCGCGGCAGATGGGGCCAATTCCATCGTGGCCCGTTCGCTTAATTTGCGTCGTGGGAAGACGTTGGCCGGAGCGATTGAGATCGAGGCAACTGTCCCGGAGAAAATCCTGACCCGCTTTGCAGCCCGTCCAATGCTTATCTTTGGTGAGTTGAGGCTCGGGTACCTGTGGGTGTTTCCGAAGTTGGATCATGTTTCAGTGGGAATCGGCGGACTAAATCCAAAGCCCGGCGAACTGCAATCCGTTTTGGAGCGTGTGATGAATCGCCTGGAGATTTCCATCCACGGTCAGCCGCGGACCGGGCATCCGCTCCCGATTTATAGCAGGCGCGAACCGATCAGCACCGCGCGGACTTTGCTCGTCGGTGACGCGGCCGGGCTGGTGGACCCATTTACAGGCGAGGGGATTCGTTTTGCGATCAAAAGTGGACGACTCGCTGCGGGAGCAATTCTCGCGGGCCACCCTGAGGGATATGCCGCGTCTGTGAATCAACGGATCGGAAGAAACCATCGGCTGGGAACTCTATTGACCGAAATTTTCTATTCCATGCCCGGGCTTTCTTTTAAGTTATCCCTTCGAAATCCGTCCGTAAGTGAACTGCTGGCAAAGATGATAGATGACAGGATCGTTACGGCCAACTGATCCCTGGAATCATCCGCAGTTTTCCATCCTTTGTGCTGAGGAAAAAGATCGCGCTCGACAGCATTCGGCCTATCGAGCGCGTCCCGGAACTCCAATGACATAACGTGCAATAACTCAGCCCCTATCCCTTTCTTGAATATCGCCGGACGTATTCTGGTAAGGATATATCATCCAAAAGCGCTTCATCGCGGATTGGAGATAAAGGCATTTCCTGAAGCGGCAGGACACCGGCCCAAACAGGCAAAGCGTAATCTTCCTGTTCATCCACAGCCGGTCCCACACGGACCTTGGCAGAGGCCTCATCTATTTTGATCGAGACAACACGCGTGGTATTCATCTCTTTGCGGTTGGGCTGACGCGCCTCGTCCCAGCGGCCGGGTATCAGGTGCTCGGTGACCGCCTTCAACGCTGCCAGTTTCTCCTGCTCATCCTCCACCGGACATCCCTTGCCGAATAGCACCACCGACCGGTAATTTACCGAGTGATGGAACACCGACCGCGCCAGCACCAATCCATCCACAATGGTTGCTTCGACGCAGATCGGGTTCCCGGCCTCCACATGCTTGAGCAAACGGCTGGCCTTTGCGCCATGCAAGACAATCGTATCGTCAATCCGCGCAAAATTGATGGGGATCACATAAGGCTGTCCCTTTTCTACAAAACCTACGTGGCAGATCAGGGCTTCGTCCAAAATCTGGTAAATGGTCTCGCGGTCATAATGTCCGCGCTTCGGGAGGCGGTTGATGCGGTTCTGGTCAGTCCTGGGAAATTTGGTCATGAGTTGTCCTTGGTTTCTAGTGATTGTACATTGCTTGTAATCTCGATGCCAACCCCTGCCTCACAGAATCATGCCAGTATTCTAATCCGCTTCATTAGTGAAGGGAGCGACGTGATCGACGGCGATGTGGACACTAGCGCGAACAGTTTCAATCCACGCTCTCAATGAAGGGAGCGACGCCTTCGGCCAAGAGCACGATGGCTCCGACGTAGTTTCAATCCACGCTCCCAATGAAGGGAGCGACGAATACCAGCCCAGCGATCTTGCCTCTCAATCCGTTGAACAATGTATTTATTCTTGCCTTGGCCATATTATTCTCCCATCTTGCTCCCATCACGGTCCGATGATCCTATATCCAGAGTCCGATGACAGAAGTAGATTCATATAAGTTCGCTATAAGCTTTGTATAAGGTGGGTATATGCTTTCTATATCCTCATCCATGTTTTTCCACTGCGCCGCTCTAACCAGGCCGTGGACGTTCCCCGGACGGGATATCCTTCTACACCCCCGTGGGTTCAACGGCAGTATAGCGTGATCCATGCCAAAAATACCTTACAGATCGCTTACCCCAGCACCAAACGTCCCGAGGGTTATTTCGGGGCATGGAGCGCCTGAAGCCAAAGTCTGCGCTCCCCCTTCGGGGACTTTGCAGGACAAGCCTGCGGGATATTTTTCTCAATGGAACGTATGGACTTCATAGAGGCCTTGCCCACTTCAAGCATTGAGCCGCAAAGTCTCCTGTGTTACCATAATTCTGATGAGACTCTTCCCCGCCATCCTTCTGGCATTCTCTTTGGGGCTTCTGCTTTTTATGCCTTCGTCAGATCCGCTTGCAGCCATCAGCAGGTCTATTGAAACATTTTCGTCAATTCCACCGGCAGATTGCAGCCAAGCGGTGGATACAGCCTGGGCCCAGAAAGTGGATCGGATCCGCTGGGTGGCGTACAGTTCCCCGAATCCGGACCCGGACCAGAGTTTCTACCAGCCGACTTCTGAGACGATGTATGAGGACTTGCGCGCGTTGAGGAAAGCCGGGTTCACCGGGCTTGTCACCTACAGCTCTTTTGGCGTGATGGGAGATGAGTTTGTGACGATCGCCGAGTCTCTGGGCTATCACGGCCTCATCATGGGCGTATGGGATCCAACCAACCTCGGGGAATTGAAGAACGCGAAGAATGCATCCGGTTCATCCATTCTGCTGGGATACACAATTGGGAATGAAGGTTTTGACAGGCGGCGTGACCGATACACAGTTTCAGAACTTTGCGCGGCGATTATTGATCTGCGCGCCGCCACGGGAAGGCCAGTTACGACCTCCGAAGAAATTGATGATTATTACAGCCGGCCGGAATTGCTGATGATCGGCGACTGGTATTTTCCGAATGTGCATCCCTACTGGCATTTCACGAAATATCCGGATGCCGCAGTGAAGTGGGAGGAAGAGCAGTTCGATCGATTCAGCAGGAACACAGATCACTTCGTCCTTTTCAAGGAAGTGGGCCTGCCAACCGATGGCGCGTTTGGCCTCTCGGAGGCCAACAGTGATGAATACTACCGCGCGCTGGCAAAGACGGATGTCCGCTTTGTGTATTTCGAGGCTTTCGATCAACCATCGAAGACGCATTCATCGGTCGAACCGCACTGGGGACTCTTTCGGTCCACGCGCCGCCCGAAGCTGCTCGCCTGGAATTTAATGGGGTCCCGCCTATTCACTTCCACCGGTACATACGATGGCTGGGTCAACGAGTGTTCGGAAGGGAATTCAAAGGGCTGTGACCTCCATTCCGCCGCGGCCATTCTGCAGGTCGGCGACGATGCGGAGGACCGGCAGGCTCGTGCGTTCATTTCATTCAATACGGATGGTTTACCAGATAACGCAGTGATCACATCCATCAAGCTGAAAGTGAAATCCGCCGGGCTGGTGGGCGCAGGCTTGTTCAATAACAGACAGAGGCTGCTCATCGAGTCGTGCGTTCCTCTTATCGGCACGGCTCTCAAAGTTCAGGTCGCGGATTTTGACATTAGCTCAAGTTGTGAGGAAATCGGAACGTTCGAAAACAAGCCGGAAAAAGGCTGGTATGTGGCAAGCCCTGGTTCCATCGCCTTCGAGTATATAAACAGGGAGGGATATACCCAGTTTCGTTTCAGATTTCGCGTGGATGACAACAATGATGGAAGCCCTGATTATTTCAAGTTCTACAGCGGTCTCGCAGAGGAGAAGGATAGACCGGTCCTGTTGGTGAGATACAGGATTCCCTGATCCAAACCCTTGCGCACCGGGAGAATACGTGTACAATACGGTTGCGCTATTTAGGGTGCCCCCCTCACCCTGAATGGCGCATTTTTTGTCCGCATTGTTTGTCATGAAAGTACCATATTATCTCAGGGTAGTAATAGAGTAGAATCCCATCAGCTTTCCGGGTAAAAATGCGAATGAATCAACGCTCGACCGCGTTTCTCAACCGTGCCCTCCAGGTCATTGCACTCGTTTATCAAGTGCTGGCTGTTGGGGTTTTCATTACTGGCGTCCTTCTAGGTGTGCGCTGGGTCAAGACACCTTTCCTGGGTGCATTCTACGAACACACCATGGTCTTTAACGGTGTCGGCCCCACCAATCCATCCGACGCGTGGGCGTTGTTCGAGCAGGTTCAACTGGGGGATCAGTTGGTCGAGGTCAATGGTGTGCAGGTCACGAGCACACTGGATGTGCAGAATGTGCTCTCTGGAAACACCCCGGGCACCCTGCCGACCAAGGTTGGCTTTGCCGCCGGGGAGACCATCCCGATCGTCGTCCTCGACACCAAGGGTGAGTTGAAGTCCCTGCAGGTTACTCTGCATAAATTTCCAGCCTCCGATCAAGTCCTGTTTTTCCTGATTCCCTCCATTATCAGTCTATTCTTTATCGCCATCAGCCTGTGGATCTTTGGCTTCCGGCGCACAGAACCAGCCGGCCGCGCCTTTGCTCTGTTTGCCTCGTCCCTTGCCATCATTACCGGGGGCATCTTTGATCTTTACACCACCCATTTCCTCACCTATTTCTGGACCCTGGGAGTGGCTGTGAGCGGGGGTGCTGTGCTGGCGCTGGCGCTCTCCTTCCCTCAGGAACCGCGCATTGTGATCGGGCGCCCTTACCTGCGCTGGCTCGGGATTGTGGCTGGCCTGCTGCTTGCGGCCAACGCCTTTGGAATGCTGTTCAATTTTGCATATCCGGCCGCGTATATTCAGGCGTGGCAGTACATCTATGCCTTTGTTGGAATATCCTGCCTGATCTACATCATCATCAATCTATACTACGGCTTCTTCGCTCCATCACCAGTTGTCAAATCTCAGGCCTATGTGATCCTGTTCGGTGCTCTGGTGGCCTTTGTTCCCATCAGCGTATGGCTTCTGGCCAAGTTATTTTTGGAAAAATTGAATTTTTCGCCGTATCTCTTTGTCCCAACCCTGGCCTTTCCTGTGACAACCGGCTATGCCATTCTGCGTTTCCGGCTCCTGCGCGCGGATGACGTGGTGCGGCGCGGCATTGCCTACGCATTATTGATCATTCTGGTCGTCGGTGGATATGCCTTCCTGGTCAGCGGGCTGGGCACTTTATTCAGCATCGTTCTGCCGTTCAAAAATCCGATCTGGGTGGGGCTGATCATTTTCGTGCTTGCCGTATCGCTTGAGCCACTCCGCTCGAAGCTGCAGGGATTTGTGGACAGCGCCTTCTTCCGGGGGCAGCGGATCTACACAGAAAAACTCAATGACTTCTCGCACCGACTGACAACCGTATTGGACCTCCAGTCGATCGGCTCCGTCGTAAGGGAGCATATCGCCTCAACCCTGACCCCGGACCGCATCCACGTTTACACATACGATGCTCTCAACGATCATTATTCCGCTCTATTTGGGGAGGATCGCCGCCCGACAAGTGATATCCGTTTCTCAGCAAATAGTCCGCTGGCGCGTTATTTCACTTTGGAAAACCTGCCCCTGTACCTTGACGGTGCATCATTACCCATGGCCCTGCAGCCAGAGCAGTCGCGCCTGATGCTGCTGGGTGCAAGGTTGTTCGTGGTGCTGCCCGGCAAGGAGAGGCCCACCGGCTGGCTCGCGCTGGGGGCTCGTCTTTCTGGCCTGCCATACACGCCGCGTGACCTCACCTTCCTTGAGAATCTTGCCGACCAGGCCTCTGTTGCCATCGAACGCGTGCAAACCGTAGCCAACCTCGAGCGCCGAATCCTTGAGATGAACGCACTGACCCGCGTCTCGCAGGGCGTCAACGTTACATTGACTTTCGATGATGTGCTCGAATTGATCTATGCGCAGACCGCGCAGATCATCCCCACATCGCATTTGCATATCACGCTCTATCGCAAAGACAGCGATTATTACTATCACGGCTTCTGCGTTGAGCATAACGAGAGACTGCCCGAGAAAGAGAATGTGCCTTTTACACACACCACAGGCCTGAGCCCGGAAGTGATCCGCAAGGGACGTCCGATCCTCACGCAGGATTACATACGCGAGTGCCAGGCGCGCAATCTCACACCCGCGCTGGAAAGCGTCTTCGCATGGATGGGCGTTCCCCTGAACGCCGGCGCAGAAACGATTGGCGCGTTGAGTATCGGCAGCCGCGATGGTGGCACAGCTTATACCCGTGGACAGCTTGAACTCCTGCAGGCCATTGCAGACCAGACTGCCGGTGCTATCGTCAAATCACGCCTGCTGCAGGAAACCCAGCAGCGCGCACGCCAATTGACCACGCTAAATGAAGTGACTCGGCAGTTGACCTCTACGGTCGATCTCGAGCCTCTTCTTCAGAATGTCTTGGAGAATGCGGTCGGGATTTTGAACTGCGAAGCCGGCAGCCTGTTCCTCATCGATGAACAGACCGATGAGTTGATCTTCAAAGTGACGGTTGGCCCGGTAGCCGCGAACCTGGTTGGTCAGCGCCTGCCGCCCGGCACAGGCATCGTCGGCCGCGCCGCACAGAGCCGTGCTCCGCTGATCGAGAACGAAGTCCAGCGTTCCCCCAATTGGTTCAACACCGATAAACAAACCGGCTTCGTCAGCCGTTCGTTGATGGCCGTGCCGCTTCAAATCAAAGATCGAGTCATGGGTGTGATCGAGGTCATCAACCGCCGTGATGGCCTGCCTTTCGTGGCAGATGATCAATCCCTGCTCACGGCCTTTGCAGGACAGGCAGCGGTGGCGATGGAGAATGCGCGCCTGTTCGAATTGACCGATCAGGAATTGACTGCACGCGTGGAAGAGCTCTCGGTTATGCAGCGCATTGCACGTGAGTTGAATGCCAGCCTCGAAATGGACCGGGCCATGCGCATCACCCTTGACTGGGCATTGCGTCAGTCCAAAGCGGAGGCCGGCCTGATCGGTATGCTGGAAGGCGGCAAGCTGAAGGTGATGTCTCAACAGGGTTATGATGAAATCCTTGCCAACCTACCGGAGCAAATGCTCAAGCTTGAACTGCCCGGCATGCTCGCGGCGATCGAGACGCGGCAGCCTCAACGCGTCGCGGTTCCGGAACTGACCGGAAAACTGCTGGCCCCTGCACACACCCAAATGACCATCCCCATTCAACGCGAGTCGCAAGTCATTGGTTTGATCCTGCTCGAAAGCGCCACAGACTCGCAGGTTGATCTTTCTTTCCTGAACCGCTTAAGCGATACGGCCGCCATCGCGATTGCCAACGCTCAGCTTTACAGCGAAGTCCAACGAGCCAACCTTGCCAAGAGTGAGTTCGTTTCCTTTGTCGCCCACGAGTTGAAGAACCCGATGACCTCGATCAAGGGTTACTCAGAATTACTGGCCGCCGGCGCGGTGGGGCAGATCAACGAAATGCAGACGAACTTCCTGAACACGATCCGATCCAATGTAGAGCGCATGTCCACCCTGGTTTCGGACCTGAACGATAACTCCAAGATCGAAGCAGGACGTTTACGTCTCGAATATAAGGCCACCAGCGTTTTTGATGTGGTGGATGAAGTGGTACGTTCGACCAAACGTCAGATCGAAGAAAAGAAACAAACGCTCAACGTCAGCCTTGCGGAGGATCTGCCTCCCATGTGGGCAGATCGAATCCGCGTGGGTCAGGTGCTTACCAATCTCGTCAGCAATGCACACAAATACACTCCAGAGGGCGGCTACATCGACTTGGGCGCGAAGGCCGAACCCAATCTCTGGGATCCAGACGGCGCACCAACGGTGATCCACTTATGGGTAAAGGACAGCGGCATTGGCATCAGCGCCGAGGATCAGCAAAAGATCTTCCAAAAATTCTTCCGCTCGGAAGATTCCAAGGCACGCGAAGTCCCGGGCACCGGCCTGGGTCTGAACATCACCAAGAGTCTCATCGAGATGCAGGGCGGCAGGATTTGGTTCGAAAGCGAGTTCCGCAAGGGAACCACATTCCATTTCACCATTCCGGTGGCTGAAGAATAGCGAGGGCCAGGCATCATGACTCTATATTGTGGCGTTGGACTTGCCCAGGCACTGGATGGCCGCGAGGCAGGTTTGCAGGCAGCACATCAGGCGCTGAATCATCTTGGCGCAGCCGCGCCCGGCCTGGGTCTGGTCATCTCTTCACACCAATATCAGGCCCGCGAAGTATTGAATGGGGTTAACAGCCTGCTCGGCGATGCACCTACGATCGGTTTCAGTTCGCCCGCCGGTCTGACAGATACCGGTCAGCATCCGCATTCGGTCATTGTGGCCTTGCTGAGCGGGGACTTCCTGGCAGAGGCACACTGGCTGCCGGGCTATGCCCAGTCTGGCCGCGACACGGCTTCGAAGTTGATGCAGCTTTTGCCTGCCCGTATTGAAGGGCAGTCCATGCTGTTCTTCGCCGATGGCTTTAACGGCGACGCCGAACAGTTTTGTTCATCGCTTCCAAACAATGGCTTGCTGCTGGCGGGCGCGCTTTCCAGCGGCGATCTGCACACCGGTACCACTTATCAGATTGCTGGCAGTCAAACAGGAAGCGGCGCGCTGGCAGCAGCTTTCCTCCGTGGAAATCTGAGGATTGGCATTGGTTACGATCACGGCTGGGATCCGGTCGGAAGTCAGTTCCGAGTGACACGTTCACGCGGCTTCTGGCTGCGCACCCTGGATGGTCGCCCTGCTTCGGAAACGTACGCACAGCTTTTCGGTTACCCCGCGCGCGACTGGGCCTTCCCTCCACTGAACCATCTTGCCCGGCTTTATCCGCTCGGTGTTGAACAGGGCGATGACTTGATCGTACGCGCTCCCATCCGCGTGGAAGCCGATGGAAGCTTCCGCATGAACGCCGCCATCCGTGACGGGATCGATGCCTACCTGCTCGTCGGAAGCCGCGTCGCTTGCGAAAGAGCCGCGCGACAGGCTGCACAGCAGGCCCTGCTTCAGTTGGGAGATGCCAAGCCCGCGTTCGCCCTTGTCCTGGTGGATGTGGCCTGGCAGATGCTGCTCAAAGCGCAGCCAGGGGCAGAAATTGCCGCCATACAGGAGATCCTCGGCACGAAAGTTCCTGTTGCAGGGGGTTACACTTTGGGGCAGGTTGTCCCGGGCGTCAGGTCAGTACCCCAGTTCCTCAACCAGCATATTGTCGTTATTGCGTTTGGTGAAGAATCCTGACGACAACCTCGGCGGTGGTTTCCATACAAATTAGACACCCGGCTCTCACGAGCCGGGTGTCTCTCTAAGGAGGAAGAATGAGATGAGGTATCTAGGCGGGCATCTCAACCTTCGGCAGTTTCTTCATCGCTTCTTTCACCGCCTCGGCAGGATACTCGTAATCTTCCAGTTTCCCGCTCATATAGGACTCATAGGCCGTCATATCGAAGTTGCCGTTGCCTGACAGATTGAAGAGGATCACGCGTTTCTCATCTTTGGCTTTTGCATCGAGCGCCTCATCAATCGCAGCACGAATAGCATGGGCTGACTCAGGCGCCGGGATGATCCCCTCCGCGCGTGCAAATTGGATTGCCGCCTCGAATGTGGCGATTTGCTTGACAGCCACCGCCTCAATGTGACCGGCATCATACAGAGCACAGATGCTCGGGGCCATGCCGTGATAACGTAACCCGCCCGCATGGATCGATGGCGGGATGAAATCATGTCCCAGCGTATGCATTTTGACAATAGGCGCCATTTTCGCCGTATCGCCGTAATCAAAGGTGTACACGCCTTTGGTCAGGGACGGGGTCGCAGTTGGCTCAACGGCCAGCAGGCGGGCGCGCTTGCCATTCTTGAGATTCTCACGCAGGAAGGGATACGCAATGCCGGCAAAGTTCGATCCACCGCCCACACAACCAATGACCACGTCCGGGTATTCGCCTGCGAGATCCATTTGCTTGAGCGCCTCCTCGCCGATCACGGTCTGATGCATCAGCACATGGTTCAGCACAGAGCCCAGGCTGTATTTCTTCGCGCCATTGGAGGTAGCTGCCACTTCCACGGCCTCAGAGATCGCGATACCAAGTGAGCCGGGGCTGTTCGGATTCTCCGCAAGCACCGAGCGCCCATAGTTCGTCCGGTCGGTGGGGCTGGCAAAGACTTGCGCGCCAAAGGATTCCATGAAGATGCGGCGGTACGGCTTCTGCTGATAGGAAACCTTGACCATGTAGACTTCAAGGTCAAGGCCAAAGAAACTACAGGCAAGCGAAAGGGCCGAACCCCACTGCCCAGCACCGGTCTCAGTGGTTAAAGCTTTTGTGCCAGCCTTCTTGTTGTAAAAAGCCTGGGGAATGGCAGTATTCGGTTTATGGCTTCCTGCTGGCGAAACGCCTTCGTTCTTGTAGTAGATGTGAGCAGGCGTGCCAAGCATCTTCTCCAGGCGGCGCGCTCGCAGCAGGGGAGTCGGACGATAGAGTTTGTAGATCTCTCGCACTTCCTCCGGGATCTCAATGTAGCGCTCCGTGGATATTTCCTGCAGGATCAAATCCATCGGAAACAGGACAGACAAAAAGTCCGGCGTGACCGGTTCCAAAGTCCCGGGGTGCAGCACAGGTGTTGGCGGGACTGGACTGTCCGCATTGATGTTGTACCAGAACTTCGGCAGGTCGGTTTCATTCAGGGTGAAGCGGGTTTGGTCAGACATGGTGATTTCTCCTTTGATTATTTTGACAAGGTTCGCGCTGAGCGGAGAGAGATGGCGCTCTTCCATCGAACGCAGTCGAAGCGCGTGGTTTGATACAGAAACTTACTTGCAGCTCGCCCTTTGACTTCGGGCTTCGGCTTGCACTCAGCCCTCCGCTCAGGACGAAGTATGCTTCAGGGCGGGTGGAAATCAATAGTACGAAACATAAGGCCTCCGGGATTCAATGCATCACGGCAGGAAGCGCGGCGTGGAGGTCCCATCGCCTTCTTCGTGCTCCGTCATTTGTTCGTTCAGGATCTGATCTGCCGGCAGAGCGTGATCTTCAATCACTGTTGTCACACGTTCTTGCAACTCCGCATCCTGCACTTTTGGTGTATCCATTTTTTCTCCTTCTCTACTCCCTATCCCTTTCAGGGAGAGGGGCCGGGGTGAGGGTCAAAACAAAAACAGCGTTCATCCCAAATGGGACGAACGCTGTATGCGGTCCGTGGTGCCACCCAACTTAAGCTGGCTATGGCTACATCTTTAACAAAAATCCCGTTGTGATGCAACGGGAAAGCCAGCTCCACTCTATAGTCAGCTAGTTCAGATGAACTAAGTGACGCAGCCTTGATAACGGTGGCGTTCCGTCTCTGATACTCTTAGCCAGGGCTAATTTCGCTTCGAAGCTCGGAGGTCCATTCGGCGCTGTCGTCTCGGGCAGGTTCTCACCTTTTCACCTGCTCTCTGGGCCGTCGTCCAACGCGTACTCGTCCTCGTCACAGCCTGTACCCCGCATGTTTCATCCGTTCCGAAAGGGAACGTGCGGGGTGTATGTTTGCGCTGATTATATGCGGGCCCCGGGAATTGTCAATCCCTGAGGCCACCTTGCAATTCGGTAAAGGTGGGCCTCGGGGAATTGCTGTATACTTTTTTCAGAAATGAGGCAGGAAATGGTAGAAAAGAAAAGCCCTCCCAAAAAGACGACCGGCAAGAGTTCCTCCACCAGCGGTGGAGAATCTCTGCGCGTTGGCGACCAGAGTATCGCCATCAAAGGCGACGCGACCGACAGCACGATCATCCACGGGCAGACCATTGTGCTCGCAGACCGCTTCTGGCGGGACCTCCAGCCTGATCTGCCGGCCCCGGCATTGAAAGAGGCGACAGCAGCCTACCTTGCCTACCTCTCCGACCGGCACTACTATCTGAGCCTGAAGGGGATGGGTGTTTCAGACCGCGTCCCTTTGAAGCTTCGGTTACTCGATTTGTACGTCCCTCTCAAGGCACGGATGGAGCTGCCGGAAGGAGAAACCTGGAAGCGTGACCTGAGCCTGGCCGGGCGCGACCTTGCCAATGACATCCAGGACGAGGCTCTTCACCTGGGTGAGCCGGCCCCCCTTCTCCAAATCCTGCAAAACTATTCCGGGGTCATTGTGCTGGGCGACCCGGGCGCGGGCAAGACAACCTTCCTGAAATATCTGGCATTACGTCTGGCCCGCGGCGAAGGTGAGCGGATCGGGCTTGGCGATTTCCTGCCAATCATCCTGCCGTTGGCCGGCTTCGCGAACGCCCTGCAAACCCGCGACATCCCGCTGGATGATTTCATCGAAGAGTATTTCGCCGGAATTGGAGCGTCCATGCCTATTGGACAGATGCTCAATGAGGCGCTCAAAGCCGGACGTGCCTTGATCCTGCTCGACGGATTGGATGAAGTCCGCGATTTGAATATGCGCAATACAGTTATTGAGCGCGTGGTGGATTTCTTTGCCTTCCATCGCAGGCAGGGAAATAAATTTGTGCTGACCAGCCGCGTTGTCGGATACCGCGCGGTCCGTCCCTCCGCAGAAGATCTGGTGGAATGCACCATCGTTGACTTCGAGGAGGATGAGATCGAGGAGTTCGTCGGTCACTGGACAACTGCTCTCGAAAGACAGGCACAGGGGAACACAGCGGTTGCACGTGCAGACGCCGAGACCGACCGCCGAGAATTGCTCGATTCCATCCACCAGAACCCTGGCGTTCGGCAACTGGCGTCCACGCCGCTTTTGCTCACCATCCTCGCTCTCATGAAGCGGCAAGGGGTATCCCTGCCAGAGCGCCGCGTTCAGTTATACGACCAGTACGTCACAACTTTGCTTTCAACGTGGAACCGCGCCCGCAGTATTAGCGGACGCGCGCCTGGCCGCGACCTTGATGAAATCCAGACGGTACGCATTCTCGCCCCCCTTGCTTTATGGATGCATGAGGTCAGTCCCGGTGTCGGACTGGTAGGCAGTGAAGAGATGCGCCGCAAACTGGAGGAACTGTTTGCTGACCGAGGCGATGTGTCACCTCATCAGGCCGCGCGTCAATTCCTGATGGATGTGCGGGAACATGCTGCGCTCCTGCTCGAACGTGGACCCGGCGCATACGGGTTCATCCACTTGACTTTTGAGGAATATCTGGCAGCCGTCGCGCTGGCCTTGAAAGGACAGGGAGACGCCAGGCCGATCATCGAGACACTCGCGGCGCATGTGGGTGAACAGGCCTGGCGTGAGGTGGCCCTTCTAACCATCGGCTACCTTGGCATCCGTCAGCAATTGCCAAAAGTCAGCGGCGAGGTGGTAGAGGCTTTGGTGAACAATAAGCCGGGTCCGGCAGGCGAAGCGGTGATCCTGGCGGGCGATGCGGTGCTGGATACATGGCCGGGAGGCGTGCCGCTCCGCAGCCGGGAGCGAGTTATTTCCGAGCTGGTTCCAACCATGCAGGACCCGGCCATTCGTCCCGAGTTAAGACGACATGCGGGCCTGGTGCTGGGCCGACTGGGATGGAGGCCCGGGGACCTCGATCGGTTCGCGGAGCTGCCAGCCGGTGAGTTCCAGGCCGGCGTCAAGCGCGAGGCGCAGGAAGTTCCGCAGATGTACTGGATCGGCAAGTATCCGGTCACCAATATTCAGTTCGCGCGTTTCGTCCAGGAAGGCGGATATCAGAGCCGTGAATACTGGAGTGAGGATGGCTGGGCCTGGCGCACCGGCAAACTCGATGAGCGCACACTCGAGACCGTTGCACGCGATTGGCTGGAACACCGCGCATCGACAAAGAGGAATGTACCCTACTATTGGCATAATATCGAACTCAGCAATCCCATCGTCCCGGTCGTTGGGATTTGCTGGTTCGAGGCGGAAGCCTACTGCAATTGGCTGGGCAAGAAGATCGTGGCCGTACCCGAAGGCTACACGGTGCGGCTTCCCCATGACAATGAATGGGAACGGGCCGCCCGCGGTACGGATGGGCGTGAATACCCATGGGGAGACACGTTCGACAAAGCCGCAGCCAACACATGGGACAGCGACTCGACCGGCTCGGGGCTCGGCGGCACAACGGCTGTTTCGACATTCCCCCATGGAGTCAGCCCGGCGGGCGCCTGGGATATGAGCGGCAACGTCTGGGAATGGACAGGCTCATGGTACGATGAAGATCAGAAGTACCGCATTGTGCGCGGCGGCTCGTGGATCGGTTATCAGTGGTTTGCGCGCACCTCCTTCTGCAACTGGTCCATCCCGTTGATGTTCAACGATGATCTCGGTTTTCGCGTGGTCATCGCGCCAAGAGATACTTAATTGTTGAGGTGACAGTCACTTTTGCGGAGCACCCCCGAAGTGACTGTCACCTGCCTGGAGGAAACGTGGCAGAGAAAAAGAAAAGAGATGGATTGAGCGCAGGCGATCACAGCATTGTTATTGGCGGAAATGTGCAGGGAAGCAATATCGTCGCGGGCAACAACAACACGGTTGGGATTCAGAATACTCGCCTTGCATCAAGCTTTCAAACGATCTATCGTTTCGTTGAAAATCATCCGGCACTTCTGCCAGATGAAAAACAGGATGCTAAAGCAGAGTTAGACGAGATCAAAACCGCACTCGAAGAGCCGAAGCCAAATGAAGACTTCCTCACACGCCGCTTCCGCAATCTCAAGCGCATGGCTCCTGATATCGTCGATGTGGCTTTTGAGACGTTGAAGAACCCCATCTCAGGTGTGGCAACCGTAATCCAAAAAGTTGCTAAAAAAATGGCCGAGTAATTCTGGTCACTTTGAAAACAATAAACCGCCCGATTGAACGTCAGGCGGTTTTGATTCGCGCTCCGCAAATTATTCGCGAGATCAGCAGATTGTCGTTACTCTTTTGGCGAAACTGCTTTCCGGGCAACCCGTTTTTTCGGGGCAGGCTCCTCTTCCTCAGTCTCGTCTTGCACCTCGGCGCTTACAGTTTGCAGGCCTCGCGTTTTGATTTCTGCCGGTTTCGGTTCAGCGATCTGGTATTCCCCTTCCCAGTCTTCAGCAAATGCGAGTTTGATCTTTCCATAACGGACCAGGAGGAGAATCACCCCGGCGACCGCCATCAGGAACGCGATAATCGCTGAATAGCTGATGATGGTCCCGGGGATTTTGGGCTGGTCCGGGCGGAAGAATAGTTCGAGCCAGGTGCGTCCCAGTCCAGCCGCGACCAGCCAGCCGCCGAAGATCGTACCGGGCATGATCTTCCTTTTATGCTCGCGCGCATACCACAGCAGCAAGAGAGCCGTGAGGAAGTTCCAGATCATTTCATAAGCAAACGTCGGGTGGAAACGAGTCGAATCAACGGGAAACAGGCTGAGGTCCGAATAAGACGCGAGGCGATGAGCCGCGTCGATCGGTATCCCCCACGGAAGTCTGGTCGGCGGGCCATAGAGTTCCTGATTGATAAAGTTGGCCGGCCGGGCAACCGCCTGTCCAATCAAGGCTGCCGGGCCAATGGCATCCAGGAACAGCCATGGATCCATCTTGTTCCTGCGAAGAAATAGAAGTAGGGCAATCGCGCCAAATAAGAAGCCTCCAAAAATGTGTAATCCACCTTCTGTGATGTAGAAGATTCTCCTGGGGTCATCCAGGTAGTAGCGGCTGCCGCCTATGATGGCATTAACCACATACCATAAGCGCGCACCAACAATTCCCGCAGGCAGCACCCATATCAGGGCATCCCAAACCGAGTCGCCGTTCTCACCCCTTCGCTTGATTTCTTTCTCCGCAATCCATGCACCCGCCACCGCACCCAACATCACCAAGACTCCATACCAACGCAATGTAAGCACAACGCCGCCAAAAAGCTTAATCGAAAAAATCACAGGATTAATCATTGACACCTCAGTGGGAATAATTTTCCCGATTATAAGCCTTTTTAATCTGGAGAAAGATTGTCAAATATAGCGGACGCATAACTCCATAAAATATGACGTTTGTCACATCTGCTTGTGACAAATAGTACATGAACTAACAATAACAAATCCATACAATTGCAGTAAATATTGACACTAGATGTAAACGTTTCTATTGGAATAATTAATGCTAAAAATCAACCGCCAAACTGATTACGCTGTCCGAGTTATCCTCACCCTCTCCAAGAGGGAACCCGGCACACGCGTCTCCACTTCAGAGATCCAACGCGAAATGCTGATCCCGCCCGTTCTTATCCAACGGATCGTCGCTGAACTGGCAGGCGGCGGATTTATCAACACACAGGCCGGACGTGACGGGGGCGTCACGCTCGCATATCCGCCTTCGCAAATTACACTGCTCCAGATCGTCGAGCAGTTCGAGGGTCCCATTTACCTCTCTGATTGTGTCATCAAGCCGGATGAATGTCCTTTTAATACGCGCTGCCCGGTGACGCGCCGCTGGTCACGGTTGAAGAATATCATTCGAGCAGAGCTTGAAAGAACCACCTTCGAGGAACTGGTGAACGATGCCATTGCCATCGAAGCCGAGATAAAGAGCCACGCGTCGGCCGCGCTGACAGCTGAGGCGGTTATCGAAGATATTGGTTTAACTGTCGAATAGTCTCCCTTGAGAAAGGAAGCAGGTCCGAAACGGCTCTTCCTTGTCTCAAAACTTTTGTGTAACAACTCACATTTTTTCGGAGGGAACATATGGATCCAATCCTACTTTCTCGATTGCAGTTTGCGCTCACCACCATCTATCACTGGCTATTCGTTCCATTAACGCTGGGGCTGGGATGGTTCGTAGCATTTATGCAAACCCGCTATTACCAGACCAGGGATGAGACCTGGCGAACCATGTCCAAGTTCTGGGGAAAATTATTCCTGATCAACTTCGCCATCGGTGTAGTGACCGGCATCGTGCAGGAATTTCAATTTGGCATGAACTGGAGTGAATACAGCCGCTATGTAGGTGACATCTTTGGCGCGCCGCTTGCAATTGAGGCTCTGCTGGCATTCTTCATGGAATCTACTTTCCTCGGCGTGTGGATCTTCGGAGAGGGAAAAGTGCCGGAAAAAGTCCACCTGGCTGCGATCTGGCTGGCAGCGATCGGCTCGAATCTCTCGGCTTTGTGGATTCTGCTCGCCAACGGCTGGATGCAGCACCCGGTCGGTTTTGTAATCAACGAAGCCAATCACCGCGCTGAATTGGTGAATTTCTTTGCGCTGATCGGCAACCCAAAAGGCTGGTTGTTCTTCTGGCACACCATTTCTGATGGCTTTTTGATGGCGTCTTTCCTGATCCTGGCTATCAGCGGCTATCATATTTTCCGCAAACAGAACGTTGATTTCTTCAAGCGCTCATTCACGATTGCCTCGGTTGTTGGGTTGATCACCAGTGTTTTGGTCTTCCTCGGCGGGCATACCATGGGTCAATACATGTATGAAACCCAGCCCATGAAATTTGCATCCATCGAAGCACACTGGGAAACATCGCAGCCGGCCGCCTTCTCCATTCTCACGATTGGTGATTTGAGCGGCAAGCGTGAAGTCTGGTCCATTCGGGTGCCCAGAGTTTTGAGCTTCCTGGCCTGCAACAATTTCAATTGTGAAGTGAAGGGTGTCAACCAACTTCAAGCCGAGGAAGCGCAGAAATTCGGTCCCGGTGATTACATCCCACTGATGGTCATCACCTACTGGGGATTCCGCATCATGATGACCTTTGGCTTTATCATGATCGTTCTGACTGCTTACTTCGTTTGGGCAAACATGCGCGGCGACATCACCAAAGCCAAATGGATGAAGTGGATGCCTGCGATGCTGATCCTCCCGTATCTGGCGAATGCCAGTGGCTGGGTCCTGACCGAAATGGGTCGCCAGCCCTGGATCGTCTACGGCTTGCTCAAAGTACAGGATGCAGTCTCCCCGAATCTCACCAATCTTGATCTGCTGATCTCGCTCATCGGCTACACAACTGTTTATGGCACACTGGCGGTTGCCATGTTCAAGCTCATGAAGAAATATGCCATTGCCGGACCGGAGGGCGCCCTTCACGAATCAGTGGATATTGGACCCTCTGAGGGTGCCCACGAAGCGCTCCACATCGGTGCACAAGACTAATAAAAGAGGCATAACATGTCTTACGAATTTCTCCAGACCCTTTGGTTTATCCTGATCGCGGTCCTGTGGATCGGTTTCTACTTCCTCGAAGGCTTTGACTTCGGCGTTGGCATGCTCCTGCCGTTCCTCGGCAAAAAAGATGAAGAGCGCCGCGCTATTATCAATGCCATCGGTTCCACCTGGGACGGAAATGAAGTGTGGCTCCTCACCGCAGGCGGTGCGACTTTCGCAGCCTTTCCGCACTGGTATGCCACCATGTTCAGCGGTTTCTACCTGCCTCTGTTCCTGCTTCTGATCGGTTTGATCATTCGCGGCATCTCCTTCGAATATCGATCCAAGGATGCCGACCCTGCCTGGCGCAGCCGCTTCGACTGGATGATCGCCATTGGTTCCTTCCTCGTCTCGCTTTTGCTTGGAACAGCGTTTGCCAACCTTGCCAAGGGTGTTCCGATTGGCGCGGATATGAACTATGTCAGCCCAAACGGAATCATGACTACGATCGGACTGCTCAATCCCTTTGGCTTGATCGGTGGGTTGACCACAGTAGCAGTCTTCCTCCTGCACGGCGCCAACTTCCTCTCCCTCAAACTGGACGGAGAACTTCGCGAGCGTGCGCGCAGCTTTGCGAAGAAACTCTACATCTTTGCGGCGGTCATGGTGGTAGCTCTGGCTGTGGCCACATACATCTATACTGATATCCTTACCAAGATCGGTGTTAACCCGGGCGTTATACCCATTGTCTCAGTCACAGCGTTGCTGGTTTCGATCTACTTCATCAACCGCAAGATGGAAGGCTGGGCGTTCATCACTGTATCCCTGCATATCGTTCTGACGCAGGCTGCTTTCTTCACTCTGATGTTCCCGCGCGTGATGGTCTCCAGCCTGAATCCAGAGTGGTCACTCACCATCTACAATGCCTCCTCATCACAATATACACTGACGGTCATGTCCATTGTGGCGTTGATCTTCGTGCCCATCGTCCTCGCCTATCAAGGCTGGACCTACTATATGTTCCGCAAGCGCATCAGTACCGATAAAAAGAGCCTCGTTTACTAATTCTGGCCTCCAAAGCAAAAAGTTGGAAGGTTGACGGGGTATACTCTCCTCAACCTTCCAACTTTTTAACCAGCACTCTGCAACCAACGATGCATCGAAGACTCTTATCTCTCACCCGCGACACGCGCATTCCCCTCTCCCTCACGGTTCTCTCCGGATTTTTGGCCGGGCTGCTCACCATTTGGCAGGCCTGGCTTCTCAGCAGTGCGATCAATGCCGTATTCTTGCAGGGACAAGCCCTCGGACAAGTGACTCGCCCTCTTGGTCTGATGCTTGTCGCCATCGGCGGACGCGCGCTGCTGGCCTGGCTCAATGAAGTCTCAGCCAATGCAGTTGCGGTCAGAATCAAAACAGACTTGCGCCAACGTCTGTTCGCACACATTCTTAGATTGGGTCCTGCCTATGCTCGCGGAGAGCGCACCGGCGATCTGACAACTGCCGCGGTCGAAGGCATCGAAGCGCTCGACGCGTACTTCAGCCAGTATCTTCCACAACTTGTCATCACCGCTCTGGTCCCCATTTCCATTCTGATTTTCGTTTTCCCCATTGATCTGCTTTCCGGCATCATTTTTCTTGTCACCGCGCCGCTCATCCCTTTCTTTATGATCATGATCGGTAAAGGCGCGGAAGCACTGACCCGGCGTCAATACCAGACTCTCCGCATCCTCAGCGCACACTTCCTCGATAGTCTGCAGGGATTGACCACGCTGAAGTTATTCGGCCAATCCAAGGCTCAAGCGCGCAACGTTGCTCAGGTCAGCGAGAGATTCCGTGATACCACGCTCAGCGTTCTGCGCGTTACCTTCCTTTCCGCGCTCGCGCTCGAATTGCTGGCCACACTCAGTACTGCGATCATCGCCGTTGAAATTGGCTTCCGTCTGCTCTTTGCCAAAATGGACTTCCAGCCAGCGCTCTTTCTGCTTGTGCTGGCCCCCGAGTTTTATATGCCGCTGCGCGCCCTCGGCGCGAGATTCCATGCCGGGATGAATGGTACGACGGCAGCGAAGAGAATTTATGAGATTCTCGATACACCGGCAATCGATACTCGGATGTCGAATATCGATTCTCCAGCATCGAACACCGAGTTTTCAAATATCAAATTATCGAATATCTCTTTCACCTACCCTGACGAATCCGCCCCTGCTCTACAAAACATCAATCTCACCATAAACAAGGGTCAGCACATCGCCCTCGTCGGCAAAACCGGTGCAGGGAAATCCACCCTCGCCAATCTCCTCCTTGGCTTCATCCAACCCACCTCTGGTCAGATAATCACCAATTGCCAGTCTCCCTTAACAGGACCCGTCGCTCGTAACTCCATTGCCTGGGTGCCTCAACGCCCTCATCTCTTCCACGATACTATCGGCGCTAACATCCGCCTCGGCAAAGCGGACGCATCTCACGAGGAAATGGTCAAGGCCGCAAAAGCCGCGCGTTTGCATGAGTTTGTCGAATCGCTTCCACAAAAGTATGACACGATCATCGGCGAAAGTGGTGCGCGTCTCTCCAGCGGACAGGCTCAACGTCTCGCCCTGGCGCGTGCCTTCCTCAAAGATGCGCCGATCCTCATCCTCGATGAACCCACTTCCAGTCTCGACCCTGAAACGGAATCCCTCCTCGAAGAGTCTACACGCGATCTGATGCAGGGCCGGACCACCATCACGATAGCCCATCGCCTCAACACGATCTTCCAGTCTGATCGAATTGTTGTCCTCGACCAGGGCTGCATTGTTGAGCAGGGAACTCATCAGGAATTGCTTGCAAACAGCGGCTTGTATGCAAGCATGGTCGATACTTATGCGTTGCAAGTTAAAAGTGGAAGGTTGAAAGATTCTTTTGACGACACTTATCTCACGACAACATCCAGAGCCTCCCAACCTTCGACCTTCAACCTTCAATCTTCAACCAATCCTCCATCTGAACCCATCGTTCGTCACTCGTCACCCTTTTTTCGTTTACTTCAATTCCTCCGCGGCAACTGGGACCGTGTTGCGCTCTCTGTACTCCTTGGCTCCGCAACCATTGGCTCCAGCGTTGCACTCATGGGAACCTCTGCCTGGCTCATTTCCACGGCTGCACTTCATCCCTCCGTGGCTGACCTCGGTGTCTCAGTAGTCGGTGTCCGTTTCTTTGGCATCGCCCGTGGTATCTTCCGCTACCTTGAGCGTCTCGTCTCGCACGATGTCACCTTCCGTCTGCTCTCCCGCTTGCGCGTTTGGTTCTATGAAATGCTCGAACCCCTTGCCCCTGCCCGCCTGATGGATTTTCGCGCTGGAGATTTGCTTGCACGCATTGTGGGTGATGTGGAGACTCTGGAAAATTTCTACGTTCGGGTCGTCTCGCCTCCCTTGACTGCGGTCATCGTGGGCCTCTTCACTTCGATTTTCCTCGGTTCTTTCCGACCGATACTGGCTCCCGTTTTCCTGGCATTTTTCCTCGCTCTTGGCCTTCTTCTACCAATCCTCGCTCAAATGATCAGCCGCCGCCCCGCCCAGGAAACCATCATTCTGCGCGCGGACTTGCACACTCGTCTTGTTGATGGAATCCAGGGCATGGCCGATCTTATCGCGTATAGCCGCGCCGATGAGCGCCTGAGTCAGGTCGCCGTGGGCGCGAATGACTATGGAAATGCTCAACACCGCATGGCGCGTGTTACAGGGTTGCACTCTGGCCTCTCCACTCTACTCACCAATCTTGGCATGTGGACGGTCCTGCTGCTCAGCATCCCACAGGTGACCTCAGGCAACCTGGCTGGTCCCATGCTGGCCTCCCTGACCTTGCTGACCTTCGCGTCGTTTGAAGCTGTCACGCCTCTGCCCCTTGCCGCTCAAATGTGGAATGCGTCCCGCGCGGCTGCAAAGCGATTGTTTGAGGTAGTTGATACAGAGCCAGAGGTGAAAGACGATATGCAACACTCGATATTCGATGATCGAGTAGCGAGTGTCGTATTCTCCAATCTCTCGTTTACCTATCCTGCGCAAACCAGCCCCGCCCTCCAACATGTCACCTTCCACCTTCAACCTGGAGCATCCCTTGCCATTGTCGGGCCCAGTGGCGCGGGCAAATCAACCATTGCTAATTTACTACTCCGCTTCTGGGATTACCGTTCAGGAGAGATCACTCTCAGCGGCGAGTCTCTCAAAGCTCTGGACCAGGACGAGGTCCGCGCGCGAATCGGACTTGTCTCCCAGAATACACATTTCTTCAATGCATCCGTTCGCGAGAATTTGAGATTTGCCCGCCGCAAGGTCACTCAGGAGGAAATCGAATCTGCTGCCAGAGATGCCCAAATCCATGATCTTATTTTGAGCCTGCCCAAAGGCTATGATACGATGATTGGCGAACAGGGACTGCGCCTCTCCGGCGGAGAACGCCAGAGGCTGGCTATTGCGCGTGTACTGATCAAAGATGCGCCGATTTTAATCCTCGATGAACCCACCGCCAACCTTGATGCCATCACCGAGAAACAGGTGCTTCAGGTCTTATTCCGCCTGATGAAACAGAAGATAACTCTGTTGATCACGCATCGTCTGGTGGGCCTGGAAAACATGGACGAGATTATCGTTCTGAACCACGGCTGCATCGTGGAACGTGGGAACCATGCCGGATTACTTCAAAACGGCGGCCTGTATCGTCGGTTATACGATTTGCAAAACCGCATCCTTGAGTAGGGAAATCCCGTAATTCAGGTGCTTGCGCCGCTCCTGTGGGCGTGCTATAATGCAGTGAACTCCCCTGAGACTTGACAAAGCGATGCAAAAAAGCGAGCCTGCGCGCCCCAACTCGCGCGGGTAACGTAACGAGAAACTTGAGCGAAACCCCTACTTCCCAAACAATATAAGGAAAATCGCCAGCCCACCTATAGGGGGTGCTGGTTAGTCTTGCATTTCATCCCAATTTTTCACAAGAGAATACAACATGAAAATACTAGAACTTGAGAACGAACCGCTATCAAAACTGCGCGGCATGGCAAAGAGCCTCAATATTCAAAATGCGAACCGCATGAAGAAGGAGGCGCTCGCGATGATGATCCGCGAGGCCGAGGCGCAGAAGGAAGGCATTGAACTGCGCGGCGGCGTTTTGGAAATCATGAGCGAAGGCATTGGTTTCCTGCGCCAACCCAATTATCGGATCAGCGACCAGGATGTGTATGTGTCACAGGCGCAGTTAAGACGGCACGAACTGCGGGCAGGTGATCTCGTCATCGGCCAGGTGCGCCCGCCGCGCGAAAGCGAACGTCACTATGGCTTGCTCAAAGTGGAATCCGTAAACGGCCAGGAACCGGAAGAATCCACCCGCAGGCCGGTCTTTGAGAACCTGACCCCGATCTTCCCGGAAAAGCGTTTTGATTTGGAAATCGAGCACGATACGCTGGCGCCCCGCTTGATCAACCTGATCGCACCCATAGGACGTGGCCAGCGTGGACTGATCGTTTCACCCCCCAAGGCGGGAAAGACTACCATCCTCAAGCAAATTGCGAACTCAATTTCAACCAAATATCCGGACACTCATCTGATTATTGCTCTGATCGGCGAGCGCCCCGAAGAAGTGACCGACATGGACCGCTCGGTGGACGCCGAAGTCGTGGCATCTACCTTTGACGAGCCGGTTACATCCCACGTCCGCACTGCAGAAATTGCTTTAGACCGGGCTAAGAGATTGGTGGAGATAGGCCGGCATGTGGTAATCTTAATGGACTCGATCACCCGTCTGGCGCGTGCCTACAACCTGGTGGTCAATCCGTCCGGGCGTACACTTTCCGGTGGTATGGACCCTTCGGCGCTTTACCCGCCCAAGCGTTTCTTTGGTGCAGCGCGCAACGTGGAGGAAGGCGGCTCGTTGACCATCATCGCAACCTGCCTGGTGGACACCGGCTCCCGTCTTGATGATGTGGTCTACGAGGAGTTCAAAGGCACCGGCAACATGGAGTTGATCCTTTCCCGCAAGCTGCAGGAACGCCGCATCTTCCCGGCCGTAGACATCGAACGCTCCTCGACACGGCGCGAGGACCTACTTCTCGGCCCGGATATCCTGCAAAGAGTCTGGCTCATGCGCCGCATGTTCATTCAGATGATTTCGCCGCCTCCCCAGGGCGCAGGCATGGACAACGCTGTTGCCACTGAAGCGATTATCACCCGGCTGGACCGCGCTCGGAACAATCAGGAGTTCCTTGAGAATCTGACACAGGATGCGTAACCACTGTCATTGCAAGGGCGGTGCATTTCCGCCCGAAGCAATCTCCCACGAATACAATGAGATTGCTTCGTTGTTTCACTCCTCGCAACCCCGCAAAAAGCAGGCGGGGCAATGACAATCATTGTATATGAAAAGCCTCATTGAAAACTTCCAATCCTTCATTGCCTCGCTAGGTTCCAGGTTCAAGCGTGAACCCAAAAGCAAACCGGATGCCACTTCCACGGAAGCTGCGGAGGCTTCGCCGCGCGTCAAAGGCAAATTGGATCGCTTTACCATCGTCAGCTGGCTTGTGACCCTGCTGGTCGTCGTCAGCCTGCTCGTCTCGACCGTGCTGTGGAAGAATGCCAGCGTCACAAGCGCGCCGCTTCCCCAGTCCACTGTTTCAACAGAGACTCCATCGGACCCGGGTCAGCCACAGATCAGTATGCCAGTGAGCGGGTCCGGAGAGACCGGCGCTTTTTCCATCGCGCGCGAACTGCAATTAAAGACCAAAATTCCGGATCGCCCAAGCTACAAGGCAACCTCTTATCGCGTGATGCGCGGGGATGCCATGCTGGCGATCGCGGAGAAATTCCACCTCAAGTCCGAGAGCATTCTGTACGTCAATAAATCTGTGCTGGATGACAATCCACACAGCCTCCGCCCCGGCATGGAATTGCTCATTCCGCCAGTGGATGGCCTCTACTATCAATGGAACGAAGGGGATACTTTCGAGAGCATCGCGAAGAAATTCGATACCACGCCCGAGGCGATCATGGATTTTCCAGGCAACAATGTCGACCTCACCGATCCAACCATAAAACCCGGCACAATGGTCATGATTCCCGGCGGCTCGCGCGAGTTGCGTGACTGGTCGCAGGATTTGCAGACAGCCTCGCGCAGTAACAATGGCAGCACAGGCACTTCTGATTTCGGTGGGAATATTTGCGGCGGCGGCCCGGTCGCATCCGGGTTCGGCTGGCCCGCGAATTCCCACAGCATTTCGGGCAACAACTATGGCCCGGGACATCTTGGTCTCGACATTGCGGCCAACGAGGGCGATCCGGTCTATGCGGCGGGCGCCGGGGTTGTTACCATGGCGCAGGGCGGCTATAACTACGGTTATGGCAACGTGGTTCAGATCGATCACGGCAACGGTTATGTGACGGTGTATGCCCACTTGAGTCAGATCAATGTTGGTGTTTGTGAATCGGTAGGCCAGGGTACGCTGATCGGCCTGGCCGGCAGCACAGGTAATGCATTCGGCGCACACCTTCACTTTGAGGTGCGCTACGGCGGGTCAAATATCAACCCTTACGATATTGTTCAATAAAACGAAACCTGACAGGTCACACCACGCGAGTTTGAGCGTTCAAGGCTCAGGAAAGACCTGCCAGGTTTTTTGATTCTATGAACCAGCAAACCCTCAAGAAAAATCTATCCGACCTGCCATTGGGTCAAATCCGTTTCTTTGAAAGCATTGGTTCCACAAACGACGAGGCCCTCGCCTGGGCAACGGCCGGCGCCCCTGATCGTTCTGTTGTGATTACAGACGAACAGACGCAGGGCCGCGGCAGACTCGACCGTAAATGGTTCACTCCTAAAGGGACTGCTCTCGCTTTTAGCCTGATCCTACGCCCCTCCGCAGACCTGCGCCCGCATCTCTCGCGGACCGTGGGGCTGGCCGCGTTATCTATTGTTGATACTTTGCTGAAGCAGGGTCTCTCTGCTCAGATCAAATGGCCAAATGATGTTCTATTGAATGAAAGAAAAGTGGCCGGCATCCTGGTCGAAAGCGTTTGGTCAGAAGAGAGTGTTGATTCAGTTGTCATCGGGATGGGACTCAACATCATGAAGGATGCTGTGCCTCCGTTTCATCTGCTGAAGTTTCCCGCCATCAGCATCGAAGATGCTCTTGGAAAAGCCCCTGATCGCGAAAAACTCCTGCATAATGTTCTCGCAGCCTTTCTCGCGCGCCTGCCGCAGATCGGGTCAGACGAATTGATAAAGGAGTGGGAGGAGAAACTCGCTTTTCGAGGCGAGCAGGTGCAGGTCGTTAATGAGCTTGACCGAAATGTCAAAGAGGCGACCATGAACACAATCACCGGCGAACTCCTCGGCTTGCAACAGGATGGAAGTCTGCGCCTGCGGAGCGAACATGGCAATCTCGTAACAGTCCATTTTGGGGATATTAGCCTGCGCCCCTCTGCTGATACAATTTAACTGTACAACCATACCAAACACTGGATAAAATAGCCTAAAAGCACAGCGAAGAAAAGGAAATACCATGTTTGATAATCTCCGCGAAGATGCAGCATCTAGTCCACTCTACGAAGATCAGGCAAAATTTCAGCCTGCCGCAGGCACGACCGTGGGCCGGAGCATGCGCCGGTCTGGAAAATTCCTTGGAATGACGTCATTCCAGCGGTTCTTTATCGCCGTGCTGCTGCTGATCGCAGTCTGCACGCTGGGTGCGATGTGCCTGCTGGTGACAGGAAAAATCGGACTGTTTTAGTAAGAAGAGCAAAACACAAAAGGCCGGGACTCTGTTCCCGGCCTTTTTGGTTTAATTGGTCCATCGAAACCATTTCCGAAATTTCGTTATTTCTTTCGTAGCCCAAAAGTATTACAATAGTATTCGAAGCATTGTTGACGGAGGAAATGCAGCGAGAGTACAACGCATTCGTAAATATCCTATGGGAGGTTGTAAATGTTCAAACGTCTTTTACCGTTCCTGCCTTTAATATTCTTTATTGCTTGTAGCTCCGAAGGTGGAAACCTTACCTTACCGATGGCTATTCAAACACTGACTGCCACAGCGTGGACACCTGTGCCTGCCAGTTTTACTTCAACCCCGATACCGAAGACGGGAATGGTCATCGAAGCACTAAACGATGTTCTCATTAACACAGATCCACTAGCAGAAACAATTGGAGCAAAGTACAGGGTGCTTGATTTGCAGGTGTTTCCCGAACAGCCTGACAATCTGGCAAGTCTCTTGCAGATTGTTATGGAATGTGAGTGGGTTTACACCGATAGCTGTACACCGGAGGAAGCTTTTATCAATCTCATGAACGCCTTCAAAACCAGTGAGAATGTCAAGCAGCAACTCTCTGCCAATATCCCTTCTACTGTTAAGACGCTCCAGTTAGCCTCCTACAATGAGATGCATTTGGAAGGGGTAATCGTCATCGAGTGGAAGGATGTATGCGATTATATGGACAAGACCATTAACGGCAGTCAGCTCGGAATCAGGATTAGCCGAACGCCTATATCGCGCGCGCCGTGATTCCGGTCCGTAATATTTCAAAGTAACAAAACGAGCCAGTGTCTCCACGGGCTCGTTTTGTTATATCAACTTCGGCTGTTCTTCTTCCTTCTCTTCGCTTCCCCCGTTGACGCTTGCGCCGGCCTTCTTCAGGTCATCTGCGGAGATGCGTGCAACCGATGCCACGTAATCGCTTTCCTGCGGCTTGATCAAATGGACGCCTTTCGTCGAGCGGCCAGATTGCTTCACATCTTTGACCTTGAGGCGCAGGATGACTCCGTTAGCGGTCATGATCGTCAGGTCGTCTGCCTTTTGCACCACGCGCGCTGCGGCGATCTTGCCAATCTCATTCAAAGACTTCTGGTCAATGGTGGAAATGCCGCCGGTGGCGCGTCCTTTTGCGGTGTAATCCTTGAGCGGGGTCTGCTTCCCAAATCCGCCAGTGGTGACAACGAGCAGTGAGCCGTCTTTTTCGAGGACGTCCATGCTTGTGACGTGGTCGCCATTTTTGAGACGGATACCCTGCACGCCGGCTGCCTGGCGGCCCATGGAACGGATCTTCTCTTCGCTAAACCGCAGAGCCTGTCCATTCTCGGTGACGAAGATCAGTTCATCCTTGCCGGAGGTCAGGCGCGCCCAGCCCAGATAGTCGCCATCATCCAGATTCATCGCGATCAGGCCCGAAGGTCGGACAGATGCGAATTCCTCCATATTCACGCGTTTCACGCGGCCGCGCGTTGTCGCCAGAACACAGTATCCATGATTCGAAAAGTCCGAGACTGCAATGGCAGCGGTGACACGCTCCGTGGGATCAAGCGCCAGCACGTTGACCAATGGGATGCCTTTCGCGGCACGATCAGAATCAGGGATCTGATAGACCTTCTCAGAGTAGACCTTGCCTTTATCTGAGAAGAACAGCATCGAGTCGAGACTTCGAGCCGGGATCAGCGCAACGACTTCATCTTCCTCTTTGGTCGTGTGACCCATCACTCCGCGTCCGCCGCGGCTTTGAGAACGGAATGCAGAAGCAGCGACTCGTTTGATATAGCCGCGTTCTGTGAGGCTGATCAGCACCGCTTCATCCTGAACCAGATCGGCTTCGCTTAATTCCTCTTTTGCATCCGCGGCAATGCGTGTGCGACGGTCATCGCCATATTTTTCTGCAAGTTCTTTTAGATCCGTTTGGATCAGCGCCAGGATCTTCTTCGGATGAGCAAGCAGGTCTTCGAGATAATCAATTTGCTGCCTGATCTGTTTATGCTCTTCTTCGATCTTCCAGCGTTCCAGCGCAGCTAGGCGGCGCAACTGCATGTCCAGGATGGCCTGCGCCTGCAGCTCGCTCAGCTTGAAGCGGGTCATCAAGTTGGTTTTGGCGACATCTACATCCGCTGCTTCACGGATTGTTTTGACCACGGCGTCAATGTTTTGCAGGGCGATCAGCAAGCCGTCCAAAATGTGGATGCGGGCGCGCGCCTTTGCTAATTCAAAGTTTGAGCGGCGGACAATCACCGTCTGCCGGTGCTCGATGAAAATTTGCAGCGCCTTTTTAAGCGGGAGCGTACGGGGCTCGCCATCAACCAGCGCCAGCATGGACACACCAAAGGTGGACTGCAGAGCCGTATATTTGTAAAGTTGATTGAGGACTTTCCTGGGCTGGGCGCCGCGCTTGAGCTCGATCACGATGCTCATGCCGCGCTGATCGGATTCATCGCGCATGTCCGAGATCATATCGATCTTGTCTTCGCGCACGAGTTCGGCAATTCGCTCGATCAACGATGACTTGTTGACCTGATAGGGGATTTCCGTGACGATGATTTCGTGTCGTCCGCTTTTTCCCTCTTCGATGTGCGCCATTCCGCGCACGACGAGGCGGCCGCGCCCTGTCGCATACGCGGACTCGATCCCCTCGCGGCCAACGATGATACCCCCGGTCGGGAAGTCCGGCCCTGTGACGTGTTTCATCAACTCTTCCACAGGGATATCGTCCATGTTGTCGTAATTGTCGATCAGGAAATTGATGGCGTTCGTCAGTTCCACAAGGTTGTGGGGTGGGATGTTCGTCGCCATGCCTACGGCAATTCCCGAGGAACCATTCAACAGCAGATTCGGTAAGCGTGCAGGTAGAACCAGTGGTTCTTCCAGAGAGTCATCGAAGTTGAGACCGAAATCCACGGTGTCTTTGTCAATATCAGCCAGCAGGTCCTCAGCCATCTTTTGCAGTCGGGCCTCGGTGTAACGCATGGCGGCCGGCGCATCACCATCCACTGAACCAAAGTTGCCCTGCCCATCGACCAGCAGATAGCGCATGGAGAAGTCCTGGGCCATGCGCGCCATGCTCTCATAGACCGCTGAGTCCCCGTGGGGATGGTATTTGCCGAGCACCTCACCCACGATACGAGCGGACTTCTTGTAGGGCGTGTTCGAGCGGATACCCATCTCGTTCATGGCATAAAGAATGCGCCGGTGGACCGGTTTCAGGCCGTCGCGGGCATCCGGCAGGGCGCGCGCCACGATCACACTCATGGCATAGTCGAGATAGGCCGAGCGCATCTGCTCGTCGATATCGACTTGCTGGACGTTACCGGCTAAAGTGATTTCATCAGTCATAGATGGTCCTGTGTTGGTCAATCCGGGGATAGGTAGTGTCAGATTTGGGAGAAACTGGCGGCCTTTTTACGCATAGAAAGACACGAAGGGCCAGGTTTCCTTGAAACTTCGTGTCTTTCTATTAAATGAAGTACACGTTTTAGATAGGCTGATTATACCACCGCTCCGCCCTCCTTAAGGGGGCTACGCTCCAAATTTCACGAACAGAACAGCCATTGGTCGGCTTACCTACCGTATTGGTACGACCGAAGGCTGGACCTGTGAAACTACCCGCGAAGAAAAACCATCAGCCCCCGGTGATCCTCATGCTCTTTGCGGTCCAAAAACAAAAACCCGCCTCAGGAGGACGGGTCTCGTAGCCTGTGTGCCGAAGGTGGGACTTGAACCCACATGAGGGAACCCTCACTACGCCCTGAACGTAGCGCGTCTGCCAATTCCGCCACTTCGGCTCATTTGCGTTGCCTATTTTATCTCAAATGAATGGATTGTCAACCTGAACATCAATACATAAAATCAACATTAGGCGTTCACGGTTTTTTCACAATGATTTTGTACAATGTGTGGCATGGAACAAAATTGGAACCCAGGACGTCAAGCTATCAACCCTTGCACAACTGTATGGCGTTTTCATTACAGTACTGATAGGGGATGTAGCTTTTCTGCATCCAACTGGTTATATTAATCGTAGAACACTATAGAAAGGAGACAACCTATGTTCATACTCGCGGTCGCATTATGTTTGCTGTTGTTCGTCGCTCTTGCCAGCGCGGACCTGCTCGTCTCGAATATCAATTCTGACGAGCTTAGCAACATGGGTGTCGAAAAGAAAGCATGATAGAAGAAAACACCCATACCCTCCCCTAGCCCGGTGCCTGTGGAAACAGCGCCGGGCTTTTTTATTCCTGGCACTGCGGAATGGCGGTGGATCAATTTGATTGAGATATAATACACAAAACGGGATTCAACCCCACGGTCCAGGCGGAGGCGCCGAATTATCCGCTGATGGCTGTGAAAATCAACCTCCGCAGAGGATTTCTCACGCATGGACTTTTCCCTCTCCCCCGAACACGTAATGGCGCAAAAAATGGTCCGCGATTTTGCCCAGAAGGAGATCGCGCCCATCATAAAGGAGTATGACCGCAAGCAGGAGCCCATCCCCTTCGCGCTAAAACGCATGGGCGAGCTGGGCATTCTCGGTATCTGCCTGCCTGTGCGCTATGGCGGCCAGGGCATGGACTACATCTCATGGGGTTTGGCCTGTGAGGAGCTCGAAGCCGTGGATACGTCGCTGCGGGTGGCAATGTCGGTGCACACAGCCCTGTGCTCGATGAACCTTTTTCAATGGGGTACGGAAGAACAGAAGCAAAGGTTTTTGATCCCGCTGGCAAAAGGCGAAAAGATCGGATGCGGCGCTTTTACGGAGCCGGGCATGGGATCCGACGTGGCCGCTATGCGGACTTCTGCGAAGCGCGACGGTGATTTCTACATCTTGAACGGCGAGAAGATGTGGATCTCCCTCGCTTCCAAAGCGGACCTGGCGATGGTCACCGTTAAAACGAGTCCATCAGCCCGAAAGCCTTCCGAAGGACTCTCAACCTTCATCGTGGATCTGCACAGCGATGGAGTGAAAACGGGCGACCTGCACGGGAAACTCGGCGTGCGCGCCGGTGCGACAGGCTGGATTTCGTTCACGGATGTGAAAGTGCCCGCGGAAAACCGCATCGGCGAAGAAGGCGAAGGATTCAAGATCACGATGGCCGGCTTCGACCACGGACGTTACACTGTGGCATCCGGCGCGACGGGCATCATCCGCTCGTGCCTCGATGCCAGCGTGAAATATGCGAAGACTCGCACAACGTTCGGCAAGCCGATCGCCGAGCATCAACTGATACAAGAGAAGATAGCGAAGATGTCGCAGGATTATGAGATCGCGCGGCTGCTTTATTTACAGGCAGGCTGGCTCAAGAATCAGGGAAAACGCTGCACACGGGAGACTTCGTTCGCAAAGAAGTTTGCTACCGAAGCGTCCTTCAGCACGGCCAACGAAGCGATCCAAATCCACGGTGCTTATGGATATTCGGATGAATATGATGTGGAACGCTACCTCCGCAATTCCAAAGGTGCGATGATCTACGAAGGCAGTTCGGAAATCCAAACTTTGATCCAGGCGGGCTATGCCCTCGGCGAACGCACGGACAAGCCTCTCCGCTGCGAAACGCCCGCCTATGACGAGGCATTCTGGCAAGGATAATACTCAATGGAATGGGACCCTATTCACACAACAATCGAAAAAGTGATTCAAACTTTTATGGGGGATATTGTGCTGGAGAAACCAGCGGGATTTCCGTGGAAGGAATCCAATCTGTATATGATCGCTTCGAGTGGCAGCCTCGTATGGACGGCTGAGAAACCCGATCCCACCACGCTCTTCACGCGCGTCAAGCTGAACGAGGACGGTGTGACGTTTTCGGCCTATACTCTCGGCGGTCATGCCTGCGACCTTGAACTGAGGACTGGAAGGCTCCTCGGGTTTACGACACTGAAATGACGGTACCTTTCGGCTTCGTGCTTGTCTTTTTACTGTTTAGTCTGCTCTTTCTTGGGAATACCTATCGTCTCTGGTTCAAAACGGACAAGTACTACGAGGATATTCGCACCAGCCTCACCCGCCAGCCGAATATTTATCCATTCAGGGAATTCTGGCTCAGGCAGATGGAAAACAAACAGCGATGGGTACTCTGGCAGAAAATTTTTAGCGTAATTGGATTGTTTGCAGTCATTGGAGCAGACATTTTGGTAGTGATGGCATATCTAACAGGCAAATATTAACCACAAAGGACACCCAATAACACCAGGGAAAACCTTTGTGCCATCTTGTGGACTTTGTGGTAGAAACTGAATTTTCAACAAGGAGGAACTCTTGAAAATTATCGCCTGCATTAAGCAAGTGCCCGACTCGGAAGCGAAAGTGAAAGCCGAAGGCGGGCAGGTCACGTGGGGGGACGCGCCGCTGGTTATCAACCCGTTCGACGAGTACGCGGTCGAAGGCGCGCTCCAGCAGAAGGAAGCCCTCGGCGGCACGGTCACGGCCCTGTGCATCGGGCCAGAGTCCGCCAGGGAAGCGCTCAAACACGCGCTCGCCATGGGGGCGGACGAAGCGATCCTGGTCTCTGACCCGGCGCTCACCAATCTCGACTCGGTTGGCGCGGCGCGCATCCTGGCCGCGGCGATCAAGAAAATCGGCGACGCGGACATGGTCATTTTTGGCCGCCAGACCCTCGACGATGGTGAAGGAGTCACCGGGGCGCAGACGGCACGTGTCCTCGGGTGGCCGCTGCTTAGTCTCGCTGCCAACATCAAAGTCGACGCCGGAAGCGTGACTGTTGACCGCGTCATCGAAGAAGGTAGGCAGACCGTCAGCGGGAAGCTGCCCGCTGTCTTGAGCGTTGTCCAGAGCATCGGCGAGCCGCGCTACCCGTCGTTCATGGGTATCCGCAAAGCGTCGAAGGCGAACATCCCGGTCTGGTCGCTGGCTGACATTGGCGCCAGCACGCCCGCGCCGGTTGTCAGTCGCACCGAGCTGATGAACCCGCCCAGCAAGGAAGTTGTTTGCGAAATCATCACCGGCGACAGCCCCGAAGTCATCGCGGAAACACTGGCTGAGAAAATCCTGGCGGAGAAGGTTCTATGAAATCCCTTGTGTACATTGACCATTTCAAAGGCGAGGTCCAGCCTGCTTCGTGGGAGGCGCTCGGCCTCGCAAAAAGCCTGGGGACGGCCATCGCCGTTGTTTTTGGCGCTGGTGGAGAAGCCGTTGCCAAAACTGCTTTCGAATACGGCGCCGATGAAGTCCTGCTGGCGGATGACGCGGCCCTCGAGGATTTTCGCGTCGAGACATATGCTTCGACTCTCACGGCGCTCGCTTCTGCTCAAAGTCCGGATCTGATCCTGTTTCCCACAACGACTCGAACCCGCGAGATTGCCGCCATGTCCGCAGTGGATTTGAACAGCGGCGTGCTGGTTGACATCACCGGCATGGAAATGGATGGCGATAAGTTCGTTGCCACGCGTCCGATTTACGAGGGCAAGGTGCTGGAGAAGACCGTCTGCAATGCCAGGCCGCAGTTCGTGACGATCCGCGCCCGCAACTTCCCTAAACCCGCTCAGGAAGCGGGGCGCAG
>JAKOVF010000051.1 GCA_029782225.1 Chloroflexota bacterium
TCTATATCATGAGCGACCAATGACCTGGTTGCTTTTTTATCTTCTGGCTGTAAGCCTGTACGACTTACGTACCCACCGCATCCCGAATTGGTCCACGTATCCATTGATACTTGCGGGCATGATCGCTCACTTCCCCGGACATATAGATTTATGGCTGGCATGTTTTCTGTTGCTTTCCGCCTGGGCAAGCGGATGGATGGGTGCCGGGGATGTCAAACTCTGGATGGCAGTTCTGTGGGCTTTACCCGATTCGAATATCCCATCCCTGATCCTGCTTGTATTCCTTTCCTTCCTGATCACCAGCATCATTCAGTTCTTCTGGAGACTCTTTCAGAAGCAATCCCTCACCGGCCTGAAATCCCCCGCCGCCTGGCGAACGATTCCCTTTCTTCTGATGGTCTGGCATGTACACTGATCTCTTCCTTGCCATGCTCAATCCCAAAAACGCGCGCGGGAATCCCATCCTATCTGCGCTGGTTTACACCTTCTGCCCTGCTGCCGCACGTTGGTGGCTGGTGGGCGCCGACCCTATCCCGCCCTTCGATCCCGTCTGGAAATCCCTCGAAGATCTATCATCCGGCGGGACTCTGCTCGAATTCTTGATCAAGTATGACTTTGACTCTTTGATCGAGGAAATTCGAACCTACATTCGTGAAATAGAGGAATATAGAAGGCAACATAATAATCTTCGCGCCCCGGAACTTATGCCCCTCTTTCGCGGCGGGAATATCTCCATGAGTCGCCGGTATGGTTCCCAGAATGCGATCAATAATCTCGGCGGCGATTGGCGCAACCTGTTTATTTACGTTCGCACCTGGGCGTTCCTCTCCCAGGATTGGCGTGCCGCGATGCTGATCGGACGTGACGCTGGCTACAGCCTGAATGCGGAGAAAGTCTGCCTGACCCTGCCTGGAGTACGTCTGCCTGTTCAATTCGATACCTGGGTCTGGCAGATCCCTGTGGGACATGTCACGGAAACCAAGATTGGTTCACTCGTCTCCAATGGCGAACAGGATCAACTGCGCTTTTCCCTGCTAAGTCGCTGCACCACCCTGGGAAAACAACCCTGGTCCAACACGCCTGCAATCTTTGCTTTGGATCGGGAAACCGGCGAAGCGAAGCATTTCGATCAACTCCTTGCCAACCGGGATCTGGAGAAAACGGTGGAGTCCCTGTCCAACCTTGCGAAGAAGGGTCCACACCCGCCCTTGAATGCCCTGCGGCAACCATCGATCTGCAAACAATGCGGATACCAGCAATTGTGCTTTACAAGGAACTATATCTCCCAACACGCCCTGAAGGATTTATGAAAAAACTTCGCATCCTTATCATCCTGACGATCTTCCTTGCCGTCCTGCTCCTGAGTGGATTGACAATGTCTGCCACGCCAGTGTATGCCTCCAACGCAAACCTGCTCCTGACTCCCACACCCACTGTGACGGTCACAGTCACGCCGACTCCGCCCACGGGAGGTGGAGGAAATACCACAACCACCATTTCCCAGATCTTCAACCACCTGGTCTTCCCCGCCGAAACCATCTCGGAAGCCCTGGCGGGCATCTTCGATAAAGCCGCCGACAAGGAAGTGCGTGCCATGAGTGAGGAAGTGGCGCGCTGGACCAGTGTAATTGGCGAGATCGTGCAAGCTCCCAGTCAGGGTGATTACAGTACGGTGGCGCAAGCCAGTTTGCCGGTTGCCGCCGCATTAGCGCCAGCTTTATTTCTATTACGACTGGCACTGTATCACTGGGGAAGGTTACTCGGTGATGATGACAGCGGATTGCGTGTGGTCGGGGATTGGGTTACTGCCGGTGTATTGGCGATTGCATCCGGTCCATTTTTGGATCTGATCGTTCGTCTTGGATGGTGGATGGTTGGGAAAGTAATTGGTGAAACGGGAGGATTGGCGATCAGCTTCGTCGAGAACACGACAGCAACTTCCATTCTATTGGGTCTTGCCAACCAGACCTTCCTTGGCAGTTTGCTCAATATTGGTCTATCCATCGGTTCGTTACTCGCCATCGGCGGGATGTTGTTTGCGTTTGCGTCCGCCAATGCCGTTCTATTTATTCTTGCTGTACTCGCTCCACCTCTTGCTATTGCAAGTGTGTTGCCCCAGGCTACCTGGCTGCGTTCCTTATGGATGAAGGCAGTGATCCTGATCGCGCTTCTTCCCATTGTTGCGGGTGGAGTATTCAAAGCAGGCATGGCAGCCAGCACCTGGATGGGTCAGCAGGGATTATTGTCTGCCATTCTACGTGTGGTCTGGTTATGGGGCGCGACCGGATTGTTGCTGTCACTGGCAGGCATCCTGGGCAAGATGACCATCTCCACCACCGCAGATGCCTTTGGCGGGATGATCAAGGCAGCGCAACAGATCGTTTCCATCGGGATGCTGGCTGCCAGCGGCGTGGGAGCGGCGGGAGCTGGTGCGGTTGGCGCGGCAGGAGCCACGACAGGTGCTGGCGCTTCTGCAACATCTACTGCCACGAGTGGACTTACCGGCGCGGAAGCCGCAATGAGTCATTTGAATGCAGCACAACAATTGACACAACAAGCCGGAAATTTGGAAGCAATGGGATTGCGTGCTCCGGCTGCCTATAATCGTTCCCTGGCACATGGGCATGAACTGGCGGCGCGACAGGCGGAATTGGGGGAACGGATGCAACGCTTCAATGGCGCGCCGCCCTCATCACCTTCGGATGACTTTGGTTTCTCGCCATCGGTGAATGCCTCCATTCAATCCAACTTCAACGGTTCCCCCCAGGAATTCCAGCAGGGCTTTCAAGCCATGTCCGCAGACATCTCTCAACATGGGATGGACCCGAATGTTTTCGCCGCTCAATACCCGCAGGAAACGGCGCAGATGACACGTGCTTATCTGGATCATTCGGAAGAGATCATGACAGCGCGCGATCCATTGATGCGCGCTTCTGAAATCGGGAACGCAACACTGGTGAAGGAGATACTCACATTCATGCCAAACTCCAGGGATGAAGAGGATCGCTCATGACCATCGCAGAAACCTTTGCGCTGGTCTCCTTTTCCATTTTCAGCTATGCCGACCTGCGCTATCGCCTGGTTCCAGGAATCGAAGTCTTTCTGTTTGGAACGATCCTGTTGACATTTCCCGTCACACCCATTCAGACCGGGATCGTACTGTTGGCATGTTTGTGGAGCATCTTCCGTAATCTATCCGGTTGGTTCGCCATACCCTTGTTGTTTTACCCACCTGTCTGGCCGGTGTTGTTCACCGGATATGGGTATCGCAAGAGCATCATCGGCAGGGCAGATCTTTTAGCGATTAGCGGGCTTGCCTGTCTTTTTCCTTTACCTGCCGTATTGCTGTCTCTTCTGGGATTGGAACTCTGGCGCAGGCTTTGGATACGCAGACAACAAGGGAACATCCCAGCCCTGCCAGGTCTGTTGCTTGGATTGATCGTCTATCTCTTATTGCGTTTATTCCTACCGACTCCATAGCGACACGGGCACACATCCCCCTTCCACAATTGAATAAGATGACCCCATGCCACGCTCTGGAACTTTGGGCAATCCCCAACCATACACTCCCTTTGGTGTCTTCGCTGGCCTGCCTTTCTGGGGCGGCGGCTTGACTCTACTCGCCGCAGCGCCAGGAATCGGAAAGACTTCCTGGCTGCTGCGGATGATCTTCGAGTCTGCCTGTCTGCATATTCCATCTGCCATTGGCTGTTATGAACACACCCCGGAAGAATTGCGTTTTCGGCTGTTTCTGCAAACTGAGGCAATGACTGGTGGACCTCATACGCAACCCTCACAACCCGTTGTGGAAGCAGCCCTGGCACGCGCTAGTGAAGCAGTATTGCTGTCGCTCAACTCACGTGAGGATACAGTGCGCGCGTTGGAAGACATGTTGATCCATGATTACGCCTTCCCTGTCAAAGGACCAGCGCTGATCGCTGTGGATTATCTAAACCGTGTTCCAGTGGTTGGCTTGACCGGCATGATGAACGAAGAGGGTCGCAGTGGTGAAGCTGCCGCCGCGTTACGCGAGATGGCACGTCATCATGGTTGGGCGATCATTGCGGCTGCCGCCTTGAAATCCGAACGCTTCAACGATGGTGATGATCTGTCTGCTCTCCTTGGCGACGAACGAGTTCCCTATGAAGCGGACCGTGTGTTGGTGGTCAACCGCACCGGCGATGTCCGCGATTGCGGCTGCGCTCCGCTGGAAGTCCTGACCCTCAAAGATCGCACCGGACCGGCACGACGCTGGTCGATGCAATTTTGGGGTGAACGTTTCTATCCCGCGCTCGAAGCGGAATTCTATAAACATAATCCGATGGCATTGTCATGAGTGAAGTCACATCCCTTTTATTAACCTTCCTGCGCGAAGCGTGGGTTGCCCTGGCAGGCGCATTTGTCGCCTTCGCACTGCTGGCGGGTATTGCCCAGATGTTGCGCGTGAGTTCCGCCTCTGTATTAGGCGCAAATCTTTGGGTGTGGGAATCCATATCTGCGCTGATTTCCATTCTAGTGTTGGGCTTGTTTGCCTTCCTTGGAATTCCGCAGATCGTGAGTGCCTTGCAGTCCTCATTACCCGGTGCAGGTGGATGCGGACCAATTAGTGAATTGGGCACACTTGCCTCTGGATTGATCGGCGGATTGGCAGCGTTACGAATGCTCAAAGCGGCATTCACGACGATGTTGTCCGCTTCGATTGGCGGTGCATCCTCATTTGCCAATGCTCTGATCGAAAGCGGTGAAGCGCTCTTTGGCATGATCCTTGCCAGCGCCGCCATTCCTCTGGCTGCCTGGTTTCTCGGTACTTGTTGAAAATTCAAAGGAGAAGATATTTATGTTCGATCCCATTATGGAACAAATTCTGGCGATTGCCCGCGATGCCTGGGCATTCATGGCAGGACTCTTGATCGTTGTGGCATTGCTGGGTGGCCTGTATTTCATTCTGCAGGGCACGGCGGGTATGGCCTTCGGCGGAAGCCGCATGACCTCAATGGCGATCATCGGTGTGGTCGGTCTGGTCATCATTGTGTTGTTCGCCTTCCTCTTTCTGCCGCAGTTGGGTGAGATGTTGAAGAACTTCCAACCCAAGCCCCCATTCTAGGAGTGTCATGTTCAACGACCGTGATCTTGGCATCCTTGGAGCAGGGGCACTCCTGGCAGTGCTCTGTTTATTCCTTCCGCTATCTTTCACCGGAAAGGTGGTGATCGGTTTTCTGGTATTGGTCGGGTTCATGGCGCTCGCGCTCCTGCGCCTTGGACCCGACCGCGTCCCGCCGGAAGTCTGG
>JAKOVF010000073.1 GCA_029782225.1 Chloroflexota bacterium
CGGTCAATGCAGATTTGCGCCACTACCTGAAGCGTCTCGCTCGCAAATCCAGATGCTTCTCCAGAAGGATACAGTCTTTGGCGAAAAACCTGCAACTCTTTGTATATTGTTACAACCACAGACAACTGGCGAAGCGGCTTTTTCCAAAATACGCCTTTCACCTGATCGACTTCGTTTGTCCTCTTTCTTAGGCACTCCCTCTTCTTTTTATGCGAAATTACCCGTGCATGAAACCACATCCTCGATTTTGGGTTATTATGTTGGACACAACCAACAATTTCCGCCGGGAGGAACCATGTCTAAAATCGCGATCGTCACCGACAGCACCGCTAATCTTCCACAGGAATGCGTCCAGAAATACGGAATCAGTGTGACTCCGCAGATATTGATTTGGGGAGAAGAAACCTATCAGGATGGTATTGATATCATGCCTGATGAATTCTATATGCGGCTGAAGAATGCAAAAATACTGCCAAGCACCTCGCAAGTCTCGCCCGCGACCATGCAGCAAACCTTCCAGTCGCTGGTGGATCAGGGCCTGGAGGTGCTGGGTATTTTCGTTTCCGCAAAACTATCCGGCACGATTCAATCGGCTCTGCAGGGCAAGGATGCAATGGGAAGCGCGGGAGAAAAGGTGGCCATTGTTGACAGCCAGTCGGTAGCAATGGCCATGGGATTTCAAATCCTGGAGGCGGCGCGGGCTTTGGAGCATGGCGCAAGTCTGAAGGACGCGGTTGCCCTGGTCGAAAATGGATACAAGCACACCGGTGTTTACTTTGCGGTGGATACATTGGAGTTCCTGCACCGTGGCGGCCGCATTGGAGGCGCACAGCGTTTCATCGGGTCTGTGCTGAACATGAAACCCATCCTCGCCATCCAGGGCGGACGCGTGGAGGGCATCGAACGCATCCGCACAAAAGCCAGGGCGCACGATCGCGTGCTTGAACTGGTCACGGAGCAGGTCAAAGGGAAGGCGAATGTCCGCCTGGCAACCCTGCACGCACACGCGGCTGAAGATGCCAAGTTGTTGCTCGGCCGCGCCAGTGAAGCTCTTCAACCTGTGGAGACGATTTTCACAGAAGTAAGCCCGGTGGTTGGGAATCACGCCGGCCCTGGCACGGTCGGGCTGGCCTACGCCTTCGACCTATAATTATCTGTGAGCGATAACGTTCCGAAGGCGCTACCCCGAGCCGGTCGAAGGTTTCAGGGGCTTCGGAACGTTTTGATTAACGATAGCTGACGGCAGGTCTGCTCGAGGCGATTTCTCAGGATGTACTATAATCGCTTCATGAGTCATCATGTCCCCCTTGTCATTGGCATCGCGGGCGGATCAGGGTCAGGCAAGACGACCGTCGCTCAGGCCATCCTCAACCGGGTGGGCCCGGACCGAATTGCCTTTCTCCAGCACGACTCATATTACAAGGATCTGCAAGGGCTGCCGCCTGCGCAGCGCGCGGAAGTTAATTTTGATCATCCCCATTCGCTGGAAACTGAATTGCTCATCAAACATATTCAGGCGTTACGGGCTGGCGAACCTGTCCAAGTGCCGATCTATGATTTTGCGACAGACCACCGCACCGCGCGGACATTCACCGTTGAACCAAGAGGCGTTGTGATTGTGGAGGGCATTCTGATCTTTGTCGAAGCCAAATTGCGGAAGCTGTTTGACGTAAAAATATTCGTGGATACTGACCCGGACGTCCGCCTCATACGCCGCTTGCAGCGTGATATTACAGAACGCGGCAGGACAACTGAGTCGGTGATCCAGCAATACATGCACACAGTGAGGCCCATGCACCTGGAGTTCGTCGAACCATCCAAGCGATACGCGGATGTGATCATTCCCGAAGGCGGATTCAACACGGCCGCCCTGGATATGGTTGTTGCGCGGATCGAGGCTTTATTAGTCACACATAACGCATAAGGAGACACGAATGGCAAAACAATGGACAAAACCACCGGAAATGAAGATCGACCCCAAAAAGAAATACAAAGCAAACATCGAAACAGACCTTGGAACCATGGTGATCGAGCTTTTCGCGGATAAGGCACCGAAGACCGTCAATAATTTTGTCTTTCTGGCCCGCGAAGGATTCTATGATGGCCTGATGTTCCACCGTGTCATCGCGAACTTCATGGTGCAGGGCGGTGATCCGACCGGCGTCGGTTCAGGTGGACCGGGCTATAAATTTGCCGATGAATTTGATCCCACTCTCAAGCATAACAAGCCCGGCATACTATCCATGGCAAATGCCGGACCAGGGACAAATGGTTCGCAGTTCTTCATTACGCATGTCCCGACGCCCTGGTTAGATGGCAAGCACAGCATCTTCGGTCAGGTTGTGGACGGGATGGATGTGCTGATGTCCATTCCCCCGCGCGATCCAGGCAACGTCAATGCACCGTCGGTAAAGATCAAGCGTGTCACCATCGAAGAAAGCTAGAAGCACAAAGTCGAAAACGGACGCACAGAGGCCCAGACGAAGAACATCGAGGGCCGCTGTGCGTTTGTCTTCTGCTGAGACGGCTTCAATTCCGCCGGAGAGAAATAAGCTGGCAACGGATTGGAAATCGGTCGGGTTACGCGTGTTCGCGCTGCTCGTTGTGGTTGGGATCACGCTATTCATTTATTCGATCCGCGATCGTGCCAAGGACTTCGCCGCCCTCGGTTATCCTGGCATCTTCCTCGTGGCGCTGATGGCAAACGCGACCGTGTTCCTGCCCGCACCCGGGCTCGCCATCATCTATGCCATGGGCGCTGTATTCAATCCGCTTGGCGTTGGACTCGCGGCGGGAGCCGGCGGAGCGTTGGGCGAACTCTCCGGTTTTCTCGCCGGGTACAGCGGACAGGCAGTCGTTGAGCGCTCAAAAATATACGAGCGCATCTCCCCGTTCGTAGAAAAATATGGCGGCTGGACAATCCTGATTCTGGCCGCGATCCCCAACCCGTTTTTCGACATGGCCGGCGTGGCCGCGGGCATTGTCAAAATGCCTGTATGGAGATTCTTCGCGTTCTGTCTTATCGGCCAGTTGATCAAAATGACTTTGTTTGCGTATGCCGGTAAATATTCAATCGGCTGGCTGTCAACCATCATTCAATAGGAGGTTCGAATGTCTGACTTCACAAAGATCGATTCATATCTGGAACAAAATCTCGATCATAGCCTGGATGAGCTCTCCAGACTTGTGGCGCAGCCAAGCATCAGCGCACAGAATGTCGGGTTGAAAGAGTGCGCACAATTAGTCGCGGGGATGCTGGAAGCCCGCGGTTTCAAGTGTCAGATCATGGATACCGAAGGCGCGCCGGTGGTCTTTGGTGAACGAAAAGGCAGGAGCGATAAGACTCTGCTCTTCTATAACCACTACGATGTACAGCCGCCTGAACCGCTGGAGCTCTGGGATACGCCTCCCTTTGAACCCAGCCGCCGAGACGGAAAAATGTACGGCCGCGGCATCAGCGATGATAAGGGCCATATTGTCTCGCGGCTGCATGCCATTGATGCGATCCTGGCAACAGAAGGCGAACTTCCCTGCAACATCAAATTTGTCATCGAAGGCGAAGAGGAAACAAGCTCTGTCCATCTCCATGATTTCATCAAGCAGAATATTCCGCTTCTGAAAGCCGATGCGTGCATCTGGGAATTCGGCGGCGTGGATCATCGCGAAGTGCCGATGCAATACCTTGGTCTGCGCGGCATCTGCTATGTGGAGTTAAGCGCCGAGACCGCCGCGATCGATGTCCATTCGGGTACGGGTGGCAGTATCTTCCCCAACGCCGCCTGGAGGCTGGTTTGGGCATTGAACAGCCTCAAAGGTCCGGATGAGCGGATCCGTCTCCCCGGCTTTTATGATGATGTGGTACAGCCATCCGCACGGGACCGCGAGCTGATGGACAAACTTCCGGATGTCGCGCAAGTCTACAAGGATATGTACGGCGTGAAGGAGTTCATCAAAGGTCTAAAGGGCGGAACAGACCTGAAAATGGAGGAGGTCTTCACTCCCACATGCACGATCTGTGGATTGACCAGCGGCTATCAGGGACCTGGCTCGAAAACGGTCCAGCCGGCGCGCGCTTCCGCCAAAGTGGATTTCCGTCTTGTGCCGGACCAGAAGCCTGAAACCGTTTTGCGACAGCTGCGTGCTCACCTGGACGCAGAAGGGTTTGCCGATGTGCAGATCAAATTCCTGGGAGGTGAACCTGCGGCGCGGACGGATCCGGATGATCCATTTGTCAAAGTCGTTGTGGACACTGCGGAAGAGGTCTTCGAAACGCCCATGGAACTTGTGCCGATGGTTGGCGGCTCCGGGCCGAATCACCCGTTCGTCCATGACCTGGGCCTGCCCGTCGCGACCGCCGGCCTGGGTTACCCCGACACCCGCGCCCACGCCCCCAACGAAAACATCCGCATTGACCTTTACCTCAAACACGCGCGCCACATGGCACGCGTGATCGAAGAGTTTGCAAAATAAGTGGACCATATCCCGCAGGCGTTTGCGAGCTCTTTCAAGCCGCATCGAAAACGCTTGCGGGACTCTCTAAATTTCATGACAAAACGCTGGCTGACCATCCACCGTGATCTGGGCCTTCAACTGTTTGTCTTATATCTACTGTTGATTGTGCCATTCCTGATCACCCTGCTCATCTTTAATCGCCTGATCGGTGTGCGCATTCGCGGCGATGTGGAAGCCAACGATCTTGCCCTGGCGCGCGCCATCGCATTGGAAACTGATATTTCCGTGAACAATGCACTCAAAGCCGTTCAGGGGTTGAGCAGCTACGAGGAGGTCGCCCAATCTGACCCGGCTGGGATGGAGAGATTGTTCAAGGTCGTGTTGGACACGCGGCCCACCGCAAACCTTGTTTATCGTCTGGATAAAAACGGGATCATGGTGTATCACTATCCGTCGGGTCCCAGCTCCACCGTAGGTAATGATTTTTCCTTTCGGGATTATTTCCAGCGTGCACTGCACACCAAAGAGCCGCTTATTTCAGAGGGACGCATCTCCCCTACCACCAATCAGGCGGTAGCAACCGCGGTGATGCCGATCTGGTCCGAGGATGGGGAGTTCCTGGGGGTTGTTGGGATCAATATCAAACTGGAAAGCCTAAGCGAGACGCTTTCTGCCATCATCTCTGAACACCAGGCTGAAGAGGGATTGCAGATCGACATTCTGGATAGCAGCTACAAGGTCATCGCGCATCCGGAGGCGGGTTCACTGCTGAAACCTGCCGCGGAACTTCTACCGGCGATCTATGCTTCCGCGCCAGCGAATGAGAACAGTTCACACATTGACAGGGGTCCCGATGGTGTGGAAAGGCTGTACACGTATGCGCCCATCGCAGGCATCCACTGGGGTGTGATCGTCAGCAGGCCAACTTCCGCAGCGTTCGGCACGCAGATCATTCTGCAACAGATCACGCAGATTGCAGCGGCCACTTTTGTTTTGATCGGGCTTTTCTTCTGGGGCGTGCTCTCCATTCGAGTGATTCGACCCATTGAACAACTTGCACCCATCAGCGAAGCCATTGGACAGAATCAACCCATCAGTTCAGAGGAACGCGCACAGATCGTCAGGATGTCGAAGCGCGGCGACCAGATCGGCCACCTCATTCACAGCATCATGAACATGGAGTATTCGATCGCGGCCCGGATGAAGGAACAGGCCACACTGCTGGAAACCAGCACCGCAGTGATTTCCAGTCTCGATCTCGAAACAGTCCTGAATCAAATCCTGGAGCAGATGGGACGGCTACTGGCTATTCAGATGTATGCCATTATTGCGCTGGATGACGAAGAAGGTGCATTCCGTATTCGGGCCAGCCGGGGACTCTCACGGCAATTCACGGAAAGGCTTTCGATTATGCCAACCGAGCCTGATTCAGTGACCATGCGTGCGCTGCACTCCGGTCAGCCTGTTCAGGTCAGTGACACAGAAAAAGATCCTTCGTATACAATCCGCCGGCCGCGTGCGCGGGCGGAAGGTTATCGTGCTCTATTGGCTGTGCCGCTCCACACGAAACACGCGCCCCCCACGGCGCTCCTTGTCTTCCATCCTATCCCCCATGTTTTCACCGAAAATGAAATCCAGCTACTGGTCAACTTTGCGAATCACGCTGCGATGGCAATTGAGAATGCAGTCCTGTTCGAGCGCAGTGATATGCAATTACAGGAGCAGACACGCCGCCTGCAAGCTCTTGTCCAGTCCCTGCACGATGGATTGATCTTAAGCAACCTGGAAGGAAAGGCAGTCTACGCCAATCGACGTGTTGGCAGGATGGCAGACCTCTCTGCTCAGGAACTGGCTGGAATGCCGGTCAGCAGGATTTTGACGCGTGTCCTGTCGCATTCGACGGACAATGAAAAAGCCCGTAAATCCGCACAGAAGCTTTACGAAAAGGGAGGAGAAGGAACCGCCGAAATTTCCGTTTCAGAGGGGGGCCGGATCATTTATCTCCGTCTGGAGACCTTCGATGTGACCGATCCATACGGCGACCTGATCGGGCGCGGCATCCTTTTGCACGACATTACACCCGACCGTGAACTGGACCGGATGCGCGCCAGCCTGGTGTCTACTGTTTCCCATGAGCTGCGGACCCCTCTGGCTGCCATCAAGGGGTATGCAACCACGCTCCTGGCCGACGATGTGCAATGGGATCACGATTCGCAAAATGAATTCCTGAGGATCATCTCAGATGAATCCGATCGCTTGAGCGATCTCGTTAATAATATCCTGGATCTTTCGCGGATCGATGCAGGTGTTCTGCGGCTTGAAAGAGTTCAGTGCAATATCGAAGAGACAATTCAAAAGGCGGCAAGACAGGCTCATTTCAACGGGATCAAGTTAGAGGTCCAGATTGAGCCGAAACTCCCCAGGCTGTATGCAGATCCTCTGCGGCTTGAATCCATCCTGCGCAATTTGTTCGAGAATGCAATCAAGTATGCCGGCGAAGATGCTCACATCTGTGTGGATGTTCAAAAATACGATGCCAGCATTTTATTCAGCGTCTCAGATAATGGCCCCGGGATTCCGCAGGAAGAAAGCATGAACATATTCGAGAGTTTCTACCGAGTGGATGACAGCCTGACGCGACGGGAAGGCGGTGCCGGGCTGGGGCTGGCGATCTGTCAGGGATTGGTGCACGCTCACGGAGGAAAGATCTGGGTGGAATCTACTGATCATGGCGCGTGCATCGCCTTTACCATCCCTCTGAAGGCGAAGCGGGCGAAACAGTGAACACAACTGTCCTGGTCGTGGATGATGAGAAGCCCTTGCGCGATTTCGTCCGGCGCAATCTGGAAGCGCGAGGGTATCGAGTATTGAACGCTGCCAACGGTTTGGAAGCCCTGGCAATCTTTGACAATGAGCAGGTCGACCTGGTCATCCTCGACATTATGATGCCGCATCTCGACGGACTGGAGACTGCGCGGCGAATCCGTGGGAATTCGCGCGTCCCAATCATTATTTTGACAGCCATGGGGGAAGAAGTGGATAAAATCCGCGCTTTTGATCTGGGCGCCGATGACTACCTGACGAAGCCTTTTGGCGTGGGGGAATTACTTGGGCGGGTAAAGGCAGTTTTGCGCCGCTCCCACTGGACCGAGCCAGCTGCTCCCGACGAACATATCTCGCGCGGCGATATCGCCGTCGATATGTCACGTCACAGAGTCACTGTACAAGGCCAGTCCATTGATCTGACTCCCATTGAGTTCAACCTGCTTGTATATTTGATGCGGCATGAGGGCAAGGTACTTTCGCATCGTGATATTTTACAGAATGTATGGGGGCATGAGTATGGGGATGAAGTGGAATACCTGCGCGTCTATATGGGGCATCTGCGCCAGAAATTGGAGCCGGATCCTTTAAAGCCGAAGTACATTTTGACCGAACGTGGAATTGGGTATCGATTCGGGGAATAAAAATCCTTTACGGATTTTTTATCTTGCCCACTCCCCTTTTTAGTCTTTTTTTGTATCCATTTTGTAGAATGAAGATAATCGCAGAGTCATTCGACCTGCCCAATTGCTTCTTTTTGCCAAAGGAGGAGTACGTTATGAATCACAAACTGTTTGCTCTGTTGTCAATTCTGGTGCTTGCAAGCCTCGTCCTTGCAGCCTGCGGATCAACAGCTACGGAGGCCCCTGCGCCGGCCGCAACGCAACCGCCCGCGCAACAAGCCACCGAGGCCCCGGCTGCTACTCAACCACCCGCTGCCGCCGAAAAGACCGCGATCATTGGCTTCACCGCCTCGCTGACAGGCTCACTGAACGTGGAATCGACACGTCAGAATAACGGCCTCAAGCTGTGGATGGACCAGGTCAATAGCGCGGGCGGGATCAAGCTGGCGGATGGTACAGTGGTCAAGTTTGATTCGAAGTTCTACGATGATGAATCCAAGAAAGATCGCGTTCAGGAGCTGTACACAAAACTGGCAACCGAAGATAATGCAGATTTTCTGATCAGCCCCTACTCTTCAGGTCTGGCAGATGCTTCGGCGGTCATCGCTGAGCAGTACGGCAAGATCATGATCACCACCGGCGCAGCGTCCGATAGCACCTACCAGAAGGGATACACCCTGGTCTATCAGGCATACACACCGGCCAGCCACTACTTGACCGGCGCCCTTGATCTGCTTGCCAGCCTCGACGCAAATGCAAAGAAGATCGCCATCGTACATGAGAACGATAAGTTTTCGAGCGACGTAGCTGCGGCCCTCGAGTCTTATGCCACTGAAAAAGGTTATGAGCTGGCCCTGAATGAGGGCTATGACACCGGCACAACCGACTTCGCACCGATTATCAACAAGATTCCTGCGGACGTGGACGCGATCATGGGCGGGGGTCACTTCGCGGATGGCCAGCAGTTCGCCAAGGCCATGTTCGATAAGGGTGTCAAGGCCAAATTCATCAGTCTGCTGGTTGCGCCACCTGAACCGACCTTTGCCGAGATTGGCGATGCGGCTCTGGGCATCGTTGGTCCGAGTCAATGGGAGCCCCTGGCCGCCTTCACACCAGACTATGGCCCCACCGGTGCAGAGTTCATTGATGCATACAAAGCAGCTTACGGCGAGGAACCCTCCTATCATGCTGCAGGCGGATATGTAGCCGGGCTCATCCTGCAAAAAGGTATTGAGACGGCTGGCTCATTGGACGCTGATGCCATCAAGGCTGCGCTGGACAGCATGGACATGATGACCTTCTTCGGCCACATCAAGTTCGATACTTCGGCTGAAAACCACGGCTTGCAAACTGGTCACTCAATGGTCTATATCCAGTGGCAGAAGGATGCCAGTGGCGCGCTTGTGAAACAGGTGGTCTGGCCTGCTGAAGGCAAGACGGCTGAGGCGCTCTATCCCCTCGGACAATAATTTCTTCTCCCTTTCCCCGCAGGTGCGGCAGCTGCGCCTGCGGGGTCTTCTTTTTATGATGCGTGAGGAGGCAAGACTGCATGAATGCTGGCACAATACTCACCTCACTTGTAGACGGTCTATTGATCGGCGTTGTCTATGGCATTGCTGCCATGGGGTTGAATTTGATCTGGGGGGTGATGCGCGTGATCAACCTGGCGCACGGTGCATTGATCTCGCTTGGGATGTTCGGCGTTTACCTGATGTTCAGCAGTCTGGGATTGAATCCGTACCTGTCTTTGCTGCTGGTCGCGGTCCTTGGATTGTTGATGGGAGTTGTCATCTACCTTGTTTCGATTGCGCGCGTCATCAATGCGCCCTATCTCTCAACCTTGCTGGCGACATTTGCGGTCAACATGATCCTGATCGGTCTGGGAACAGCGGCCTTTACCACAACACCTCGTGACACAGGCTATTCTCTCGGCAGTATCCACCTTGGTCCCCTAACCTTGCTTGGCACACGGCTGGTAGCTGCACTCATCACTCTGGTTGTGACCGGTGGGTTGTATGCTTTTCTTTATCGCACCCGCACAGGCAAGTACATTCGAGCCGTATCGAATAACCGGTCCGCCGCCGAATTGATGGGCATTCCATCTTCTCGGATTCTGGCATTAAGCTTCGGCCTCGGCACGATGCTTGCGGCAATTGCAGGCGGGTTGATCGCTACATTTTTTTCTTTCACCATTCTTTCAGGTGACATCTACCAGCAGAAAAGCTTCATTATTGGTGTGCTGGGAGGGCTTGGAAATCCATTGGGCGCACTCGTCGGCGGATTGATCCTAGGTGTGTTGGAAGGCATCCTTCCGCTCGCCATGCCCAATACCTGGGTGCCCGTCATTGAGTTCTTATTGTTCATCCTTATTCTACTGATCAAGCCAAGCGGCTTGCTTGGAGGCCGTCAATGAAAAAGTGGCTTCACCCCGGCTTCTGGCTTGTGCTTTTCCTTGTGATCGTGCTTGGGCTGTGGCCGGTCGTCCAACAGGATGCGGCTGCACGAGAAGTAGGCTTTACCATCTTGCTGGCCGTCACCATGGCCGTGAGTCTCAATATCATCATGGGATACACGGGTTATGTCTCATTCGGTCATGTCGTTTTTTACGGATTGGGTGGGTATGTCGGCATGTACTTAATAGATTCAACACACCTACCATTGCCAGTTGCAGTCCTTGGAGGCGGCATCGCATCAGCTCTCCTTGCCTTCCTCCTGGGCAAGGCAATTTTGAGGCTGCGCGGCGCTTACTTCGCGCTGGCAACCATCGGTGTAAATGAAGCGGTGCGGACCTTCATCGCCAATTTCAAACCCTTCGGAGGTCCCACAGGCATCGAATTACAGTTCAGCATTTACAAGCCCTATGGCGGCCCTGCTCAGGCATTATGGCTGACATACTATGCTGTTGCAGGTATCACCATATTCGCAGTGATAGTCAGTTACTACATCAAAAGCAGCAAGTTCGGACTGGGATTGATGTCCATTCGAGAAGATGAGGACGCGGCGGAAGTTCTCGGGGTGGTGACGCCCAACGCCAAGACGATGGCTTTCGTCTTCTCCTCATTCCTCCCGGGAATGCTCGGTGTTCTATTCTTTTTCAAAAATGGCAATGTGGAACCCGGTGACGCGTTCAGACTGAACTTTTCCATTGAATCACTTGTGATGATCATGCTCGGTGGACAAGGCATGCTGCTCGGACCTGTGATCGGTGCGCTGGGATATCAACGATTGCGAGGTATCCTGCTGACAAGCGACGCAATGATTGGAAACTTTCCTTTGAAGGATTTTCAACTGGTGATTGCAGGGCTATTGATGCTGCTTATTATCCTGTTCATTCCCGCGGGACTGGTGGGCTGGTTGCGACAACGCTTTCCACGCATACGGAGGATACTGATATGAGCCTTCTGCTACAAGTCCAGGGTGTCACCAAACGCTTTGGGGGCTTACAGGCGTTGACGCAAGTGACTTTTGATTTGCCGGAAGGACAAATCCTGGGTCTCATTGGCCCCAATGGTGCGGGCAAGACCACGCTCTTCAATACGATCAATGGCGTCTATAAGCCTGAACAGGGACGCATCACCTTTCGCGGAAAGGATGTGACCGGGAAAAAACCGTACCATCTCGCAAGTATGGGAATGGCGCGCACGCATCAGATCGTCCGCCCCTTGAATGAACTGACCGTTCGAGAAAACGTGATGGCGGGCGCCTGCTTTGGGCACGAGAAACATAACCTAGGTCAGGCCGAATCTATCTCAGAAGAAGTCTTGATATTTGTCGGGTTGGCTGCGCGTGCTGATCAGCTGGCAAGCAGCCTCAATGTCGCGCAAAAGAAGCGTCTTGAAATGGCGCGGGCGCTGGCATCTCATCCTTATCTCTTGTTGTTGGATGAAGTACTGGCCGGCCTCAATCCATCTGAAATCGACGGCATGGTGGAAACCGTCCTCAAAATCCGGGAGCAGGGCGTGACGATCCTGATGATTGAGCATGTGATGAAGGCCGTCATGAACGTATCCGATCGAGTCATGGTGCTGGACTATGGTCAACAAATTGCTGATGGAAGCCCTCAGAAGATTGTGAATGACCCGCGTGTCATTGAGGCCTATTTAGGCGATCCCCGGCTTGCTGAACAATTGCTCCAGGAGGAGGAATGAACATCCTCGAAATCAAAGATATAGTCTCTGGTTATGGAGAAGTGCAGATTCTATGGGGCGCCAGCCTGGGGCTTATGGAAGGGAGCCTCACTTGTTTGGTGGGAGGGAACGGTGTTGGAAAAACAACTCTGCTTCGTACATTGATGGGTTCAATTCGTCCCTGGCAAGGTACGGTCACCTTTGCAGGTCACGATATCAGTCACACTCCGCCGTATACAAAAGCAGATATGGGATTGGTATTAGTTCCGGAAGGACGCCAGCTCTTTACCGATATGACCGTGGTTGAGAATCTGGAAATGGGAGCATCCAACCGGCGGGCACGGTCAAAGTGGACCGAGAACCTGGCGCGCGTTTACGAACTCTTTCCACGTCTCAAGGAACGGTCTACCCAAAAAGCCGGCACGATGAGCGGTGGCGAACAGCAAATGCTGGCAGTCGCACGCGGGATCATGGCTGACCCCAAAGTGCTGATGATTGACGAACTCTCCCTGGGACTTGCACCGGTACTTGTCCTCACCCTCTTCGAAAGTTTGAGGCAGTTGCGTGCACTGGGTATCACCATACTGCTCGTGGAGCAGAATGTCCAAATGGCGCTGGCTGTAAGTGACTATGGTTATGTGCTCTCTGAAGGAAAGGTGGAACTGGAAGGCCCGGCCCGCCAATTGATCAAAAACAAGCACGTACGGTCCACATACCTGGGGTTATAACGCCGCCTGAAATCGCTGTTTGCCTGGCTGCCCGCTATATGACCTTTTACACTCCGATTTCGTGACTTTCTTTTTGGCGAACCGTCATATAATCCGTTTGTAATAAATTTCACGATTGCAGAAAATGTTTTTTGGAAATCAGTAGGAGGTTCCAATGTTTGTCGGTGAAAGAATGTCACATCCGGTAATTACTGTCTCGCCTGAAACGCCGATCAATGACGCGCTGGCCATGTTCAAGAAGGAACATATCCGCCGCGCGCCAGTGGTGAAAGATGGAAAATTGCTGGGTATCGTCTCGGAGCGCGATCTGCTCAATGCATCCCCCTCGCCTGTTACGACCCTCAGTATATGGGAGATGAACTACCTGATCAGCAAAGTGACCGTGAAGCAGGTCATGACTAAAAAAGTCAAGACTGTTGACGTGGATACACCCATCGAAGAGGCGGCTCGCATCATGGCCGATAGCAAGATCGGCGGCCTGCCGGTTGTCCGCGATGGCGCAGTCGTCGGCATGATCACGGAAACGGACTTGTTCAAGGTCTTCCTCGAACTCATGGGCGCGCGTGAAAAAGCCACGCGGGTTACCATCTTGATTGAAGACAAGCCCGGCCAGCTCGCCAAGGTCACCAAAGCGATTGCAGACGCCGGTGGAAACTTCATTTCCTTTGGTCAGTTTACTGGTCCTGAACTGGGAACCCGCGTTGTTACATTTAAGGTGGCCGGTATGAAGAAGGAGGCGGTTAACAAGGCGCTTCAGGATCTGGTCAAGAAGTTTTGGGACATTCGACAAAGTTAGCGCAAGAACCTGTACAGTGATGAAAAGACCGGCTGGATCAGCCGGTCCTTCTTTTTGGCAAAACATTGGATCGCTGGCTCTGTTTTCCACCCTTTAGCGACGTCACCTCGTCTTCGGTTAAATATCTCCACTCGCGCGGCTTGAGATCGCCGATGCGCAGCGTCCCAATCCGGACGCGGACGATGCGCACAACTGGCAGCCCGAGCAACTTGCCGATCTCGCGGATCTGACGTTTCCGCCCTTCCCCCATAATCACTCGGACCCAGGCACCTTTTCCAGACGTTGATTGAAAGCGGACATCTGCCCGTGCCGTTTTGTATCCGTCTTCCAAAACAACACCGCGCCGCCAGGTCTCAAGCTGCTCTTCGTCGGGACGTCGCGCGAGCAATACGCGATATTCTTTCTGCTAATCGTGGATTAGCCCCACTGGTTATAACCCACTTGATAAAGATAAGACGATTGCCACGCAGCCGCGTAAATGTAATGCGTTGAGTACGTTGTCATCGTGACTTGGATTTCGAACGAGCCAAGCCTTCCCCGCTCTTTCTTGGTAGTTTTGAGCGGGGCTTTTTATTTTCTGGATTCTTCAGAGCATCTACCTCTTCTTGTGTAAGATAACGCCATTGGCCTGGTTTCAAGTTGCCAAGTTGCAGAGAGCCTATGCTTACACGCAATATCCTCACCACAGGTAAACCTAGCTGCGTTGCAGTCTCCCGAATTTGACGCTTTCGACCTTCCCGCATGGTGACTCGCACCCATGCACCCTTCCCTGCCGACGCTTCCAGATAGACATCAACTGGCTGTGTTTTGTAACCATCGCTCAGCACAACACCACGTCGCCAGGTTGACAACTGACTCTCGTCTGGGTGCTGCGCCAAGAGCACTCTGTAGACTTTGGTATGGCCAAAGGAAGGATGAGTAAGTCGCTGAGTGAGATCCCCATCATTCGTCATCAAGACGAGGCCTTCACTTTCGAAATCTAGACGACCAACCGGATATATACGCTCTGAATCCGGAAGCAGGTCGCGCACCGTTTTTCGACGATCACTGCTTTCCGATTCAGCAGTTGATAGAACAAACCTGGGCTTGTGCAAGGCAATATATATTAGTTGCTGCCTAGGATTTATCTTCCGGCCATCGACCGCGATTGAGTCCACGGTAGGATCAGCTTTTTGCCCAATCTTGGCTACAGTGCCGTTTAGCCGGACTCTCCCAGAGGTGATTAATTCCTCACAATCGCGACGTGAACCCATTCCTGCACGCGCGAGAATTTTCTGTAATCTTTCTTCCATAGACGGAACATTATAACGGATTTGATTGGCCGCCATTTGTACGAATTTCACCGGCTCCCGGATTCCCCTACCATGAGCACGTTGTGCCCAAAAAACCGTCACATTTCACCTCGATTTTAGCGCTGAAATCTTCGAAAATGCCCGTTATCATATGCTCACACTTTATAGGATGGAGAATCTCCAACTCGCAAATCAGGCTCTCGGACGGACGACAAGCACTTGATAACCCCAAACGCTCAATCGCTGATTAGTCATGATTGAAGAGAGCAGTGCCAACGAGATGACTTACACGCAAGCGTCTTAGAACCAAGCTGACGCAACAACAAATTACAAGAATAATGGCTCCAGAAACATGGGGGCCATTGTTTTTATGCAAACAACAGATGGCTGCTATAAATCTACGGGGGCAGGGATACACTTAATCCGACATATTTCTCTTGCTCAGTAACGACGAGAAGGTTTGTTTTGAGATCTCTTTCAGGGTTAACTGCTAAATCGCACGTGTGATGCAGGCCTGAAAGAGGTAACCTTAGAACGCGTGTTCAAATCCCGTCGGGGCCGCAACGCGTAACCCACTTACGCAACATCTGGCGGGGAGAATCAGATATGGCTGTACCAACGTTACAAAGCAGCGAAATACTCCAAATAAACGTGCTCACAATCCAGGATGTCGCGGACTGGGCAAAGGTCAGTACCAAAACAGTTTACCGCTGGATTTACGAAAAGAAGATTCCTGCCATTCAACCAGGAAAGCGAATATATCGCGTTCCTGAGAAGGCGGCAATTGAACATCCCAAGCAAAATGGCTTTGCCTACTTGCTTGAATAGATTCAAACAACATAGGTGCGTTCTCAAACCGACTTGCGAAAGCATGGTTTTTCTTCCAGGCCGCGAGCCTAATTACGCTTGTTCGGATTCAACGTTTTCACCGGAGCCCAGCTTGCTCCGGCGGACAAAAGCAAGGTTTTAGGAGCACCACACACCTCCGGCAATTTGCATGAAAAAGGACTATACTTTTCTGCCAAGCGTATCATTCATGCTAGATATGCAAGTAATTCCTACTCTGAGAGATCCTTCCATATCGATCCACTTCTCTGTCAAATCAAGGAGAACAGTTGATGCAACGGAAGAGATACACATACGTCTATGAAATCATTGCTCTTTTGCTCTTTGCAATCTTGGCTAATTCGTGTCAACAGTCCGAATCAATGCAACTTCCTGCAACGCGTCCAAACTTCATCATTGTGCTCACCGACGATATGGATCTGAGATTGACTGCAAAACTGGACAAAACAAATAGCCTCATCGGACAAAGAGGAGTCACTTTCACAAACTTTTTCGTAACTTCGCCAGCGTGTTGTCCGTCACGTGCATCTTTGCTCCGTGGTCAATATCCTCATAATACAACGGTACTGTCAAACATTCCTCCAGATGGAGGATATCAATCTTTCTTCGCGCATGATGGTGAGGCGGGAAACCTGGCTGTATGGCTAAATCGCGTCGGATATCGGACATCCTTAGTAGGAAAATATCTCAATGGATATCCTGTGCCAAACACAGAGAGTTATATACCACCAGGCTGGACCGATTGGCACGTGTTTCTTTATCAATCCCCGGGTGAGAATGAGGAAAGCAATTATTTTCACTTTCCCATGAATGAGAATGGGGCCGTAGTCCAGTATGATGATACACCTACTGACTATAGTACAGATGTGATCAGAGACAAATCAATCCATTTTATTGATAAAAGCATCTCAGACGATGCTCCCTTCTTCATTCTGATATCGGTTTACGCGCCTCATGGACCCAGCATCCCAGCTCCCCGCCATGCAACGTTATTTCAGGGATCACAGTATCCACAGAGTCCATCGTTCAATGAGGGTGATCTTAGTGATAAACCATCCATCATTCGTTCGCTGACATCCAATGGTGAAGAGACCGACGTATCGGATGCCAATCGGCTTTACCTGCAACGTGCGCGGTCGATGCAAGCTGTGGACGAACTCGTGGGGGATTTAATAAATACCTTAGAGAAAAGCGGGGGGTTGAATAATACCTACATATTCTTTACATCAGACAACGGCTTTCATATTGGAGAACACCAGCTGCCACCGGGCAAGGCCACACCATATGAAGAAGATATTCATGTCCCTCTAATGATTCGAGGGCCGGGCATCCATCCAAATACCATAGTTGCACAGCTGGCTGCGAACATAGATATTGCTCCAACTATTATTGACTTAGCTGGTATTGAAAGAGTCAATATTTTAGATGGGCGCTCACTGGTGCCGCTTCTGAAGTCGCAAGATATGGGGCCCATAAAATGGCGTAATGGACTACTGATTGAGATGGGCAATATGACGACGGCTGGTTCAGCCATCGAGTCGCAACTCCCGCCAGAGTTGCTCGACACGAAGAGATTGATACTGGAGTTTCCCGATGCCACACAAGCGAACAATCTCGCACAGATTAACACGATTGCATTCCGCTCTATTAGAGCAGAAAACTTTATTTATACAGAATACAATACCGACGACGTTGAATACTATGATTTGACCCGGGATCCATATGAACTTGATAACGCTGCATCTCGCCTCGGGCCTAATGTACTGTCAACGCTGCACACTTGGCTGAAACGATTCCAACAGTGCGCTTCACAAGATTGCAGTGAGATTGAGGTCGCTTTCCGCAACGAGATGCCCACGCCTTGATCCGTCGCTCTTCAGCAACCAATGGGCAGTCGGCATCTGTCAGTATGGATCTGCAACTCTGCCAGTCCTCGTTTCAGATTATAATGCTCGGCAAATAGGTTACGCAAAGTTAGTCGCATCCTGAAGTTTTCTGCGCTAGAAAACTGGCATGGGCCTTTATATAGGCGGCATAATAGTAGAGTCCCTAGGTGCAGTATAAGGCTGGGGCGGTTCTATGTGATCACAGAAGTCTATGAACGTTAGCTTTCAATTAGATTCCAGAGCTACAAAAGTTGCAATTGCAGTCAGTATCGAATTAAAGTCGGCATGGCAAGATGGAGGACAATACAAATGTTCAGGGACCCAGAAGTCAACAGTAGCTTCGGTTTGGATGGAAAGAAATATCAATTTACTGAGGCCCCAAATGCTCCAGGAATTATTTATGCTGAAATCGGACGCAAGGCTAAAGTATACCGAGTATTAAGCGAAGGAAAAGCGTACGCACTAAAGGCCTTTAAAGCTAAATACAGAACTGTTCAACTGCTAAAAAACAACAAACAGATTGTCAAGTACGCGGATGTTCCTGGTTTGTCTGTTGCTCGCCGTCTAGTAATTACACCAGAGGCTTATCCTGATTTAATCAAACAATATGAAGAGTTCGCCTACGCAATCCTGATGCCATGGGTGGACGGTAGAAGCTGGTTCAATTACGTTACAGGAAAGTTGGCAATCGAACGCGAAGAGAGCCTGCGACTGGCACGGGCATTGATCAATAGCGTCGCTGAGCTGGAGGCACGCAACCTTGCCCACTGCGATTTGTCGAGCGGCAATTTCATTTTTTCATCGGATTTTGCCCACGTTGAATTAATCGACATTGAAGATATGTTTGGTCCCGCTCTGCAGGAACCGAAGCCAAGACCGAACGGCACTGGTGGATATGCACCAGGCTGGTTAAAAGCCAGCGGAGTATGGGAGGCCGGAGCAGATCGTTTCTCAACAGGCATTTTGGTCAGTGAGATATTGGGTTGGCAATTTGGTGATATCCGTGAAATAAGCAGCGGTGATGCTTATTTTGCCGAAGGGGAGTTCGGGAATAGATCCAAGCGATTCCGGTTGCTAAGTGAACGGTTAGAGCAAATACATCCTCAGCTATCGAAATTGTTCAAGACTGTTTGGTATGCCGAGTCCCTCGAGGAGTGCCCAAGAATTGCAGATTGGAAGCACACTTTAGATGCTATTAGACAACCAATCTTGTTAGTGTCCCCCGATACATTGAAATTTAGCACTCTGGATCTGAGTGTAAAATCACCAGTTCAGCCACAAGCATCAATCACAGTGAAGAACGGCGGCGGCAGCTTACTAAAGGGACGGATTACGCCCAATGTGCCTTGGATACATATCTCACCAATGGATTTCTCATGTCCGGAGGGCATGGGTAGCGAGCACAGAGTCACATTAACCTTGGACGCTCCGAGACGAAGGGGCCAACAGCACTACTCGGTTCCAAATCTGATTTCCATCAAAAGCCCTCAACAAACCAAAAATCTTCCAGGGCAGTATTCCGTCGCATTTCCGGAAATAAGGACCCCCGCTTGGTTATACGCTTTGATAGGCACAGTAACATTAGGTGCCTTGTTACTCTGTATAGGTGCCGGTACGGGGTGGGCAGTATTAAATTCGCCACAGCCACCCACTCATACGGCAACAGAATTTTACGTGAGCAGCGTTCGAATTACTGATACACCGATAAGTGTTATCGCCCCAAATACGGTCACCCCAAGTGATACACCGCGGCCGACTCTGTCACCAACTGTAACGCCAATTCCTGTAAAATATGCATACATTGCAGTGTCCCAGGCAAATCTCTATCAAGGTCCAGGAATGGGTTACTATTTAGCCACAAACCACACATATGAAACAGGAGACAAGTTTACCGTTCTTGAAAGAAACCCAAACGGCTATTGGCTTCTCTGTCAATCCTCAGACGGGAAAAAAGGTTGGTTGTTTGTAGACTGGGTAAGCATTGATTTTGATCCGTTGGTTATTCCAACAGCATCTTATATTCCCCCTGTCCCGCCTACTGAAACCCGAAAGCCAAAGAACAGTCACTAACAAGGGGATCAATGAATCATCAGAAGAAGGTCTTGCTACTTTTCTTACTTGTCTGCATGCTCCTTGGTATTGGGGCGTTTTTTCTAGTGGCAAGGACCTATTATGTGGATCTGAGCGCTAGCCAAAAACGAGATAGTGAAGTACTTGGTTCCCTAGATAAGGAACATACGTTGGCACAGGAGATTATTTCCAAAGCGCCTTACCTCTCAAGAATTGACATATCATTTCTCTCGGCAGGCTATCCTGAATTAATTAGTTTTAAAGTGATTGTCCACCTACAGGATTCTTTGGGGAAGAACATTGCAACTGCCAGCTATCTAATTCCCCAGACCGCCGAAGAATTCACTATAAAACTCCAGTTTCGGCCTCAGGGCGAATCTCTTGACAGCAAGTACACCCTTGTGATTGAGACCGATGCTCCTTCGAATGTTTTAATACCGCTAGGAAGTGCGTATGACTCGTATCCCGACGGTAGACTTCTAGTCAATGGCGCTCCGATCAATGATGATTTAGCCTTTGCCTCATATAGCAAGCCTTCGCCAAGCATATTGATTCGCGAGACATTTCAAAAGTCATCTACAAGGTTTCTCTACATCATAATTATCGGCATCGGATTCTGGTTACTGGGATTTTTGATAACAACCAATTTTGGGCATCCAGAGAGCGCTGTTGAGCAGATAATTTACCCGTTTGTTGTCGGTATTGCTATTCCGCCAACAGCACTATTCTTCTTAAGCTTGCTCGGCATTCGACTCACAAGAAACAACTTAGCTCTTGCCTTAATGATTTTTTTGATATTCTCGATCATTTGGAAGTTAATCGCCAAAAGGGACAATCAATACAAAAGAATCGCTGCTCACGTTCCAACCAAAGAACTCATGATTTTGTTGGTGCTACTAGCCGCCGCCACATTTACCCGAGTTGTCCAGATTAATGATCTCGTAGTACCAAGTGGCGTAGGCGGGATCGCCCATCAAAAAATCCTTGACCGACTGGTACGCAAAGAAAAAATCCCCACAGATTCGATATACCACATGGGGTTTCACTCGAATGTTTTCTTGTTATACGAGCTCACCAAAATGGATTTGCCGGAAGCTTCTCTTCTGCTTGGGCAGTTCCTTGGCATTGTGTCCGGGTTATCCTTTTATATGCTTGGGCGCAGAGTTTTAAGGCATCCACTGTATGCTCTTTTCTCGGCTGCTCTCTTCTGGTTCATAGCACCTATTCCTGCCCTTTTAGTTAATTGGGGCCGCTACCCTTTGTTGCAGGGATTGACGATCTTGCCAATTGGATTACTGTTTTTTGGTAAAGAGAATAGATATGTAAAGTCAAATGGTGTAGTATTGAGCATCATCTTATCAGGACTACTTTTTTCGCATTACGGAATGTTCTTGATCCTTTTTGTTTTCTCGGTGATTCTTTTGCTAAAGCAAGCACTTACTAACAGGTTGGATTCCGCCCGAGTAAAATATCTGCAGTTTACGCTTGCAACCATTATTTTCCCGATCCTAGTGGTTTTCATAGCCAAAGCTTATTTGATTTTCCCCAAAGCAGCTTGGGGCAACTTCATCGAAAATGCCCATTTAATATATACCTATAACGATTACGTATATTTCTTCGGTCATACTCTAAAGAACGGTGGGCTCATCCTATGGATAATTGGATCAGCAGGCTACCTGCTGAAGTGTTGGCAGAACCGTAGCCTACTCCTCATATCATTTCTGTGGATGGTGGGGCTTCTACTTCTGGATTCATTACAAATAGCGTTGTTAGGTCACTCCGCTACTAGACCTGTAAATCTGCTTTATTTTCTATCCATACCATTAGCAATTTTTGCGGGGTTTGCAACCCAATTAGTATTTAGAAAATTCAAACCAGCGACCTACTTATTCATAGCATTTGGGGTTCTTATCGGCGGCTACAACATCGGCTCAGTTGTTGATCCGCAATTTGTATTCTTCACTGCTGCTGATCGGCAAGCAATCAGTTGGATAAAATCCAATATTCCTCAGGATAGCATATTCCTCGTCAACTCATACCCATATGACGGTGTCTATAAGCCCGAAGACGGTGGAGCATGGCTGCCATATGTAGCAAAACACAAAATCCGTTTCCTAAATTCAGCTGATCAGTATGAAGATTCGAACAGGTCTATTCGGCAGTTACCGGTCGACTATGTATACATTGGATCAGGCTACGGGGAGTTGGCAACTGACATAGTGAATCATCCAGAATATGTCTTGGTTTATTCCAAAGAGGGCAGATTTATCTATATGCTGAAGAAATAACCTGCAATATGGATCGATTGAATATAGGGCGCAGTATATTCATCGAAATTGAGTCTGATTCCCAGAATGAGCGCCCATCGCGAAAATCTCAGCGACCTATCAATTCAGACAGCTGAGAAAAGCACGTCTGTTCGCTGATTCCGCATTTGTCGCACATGAAATCTAGAAATTGGTTTTTCTTTGCCGCGTTATTGCCACCATTTCTCTATGTATATTTCGTTTTTGTGGCTGAATTGGATATGTTTTACAGTTTGGAGAAGCGCTGCGGTCTGTTTGCTTGCTGCGCCCTGATTTCCTCTGTCATCTTAGCGTGGTGGAAACCAAATATAGGATGGACACGCCACCTGTTCAACAGCGCATTTGCATTGGCGATTCTGCACCGTGTCATGCTGTTCGTTCCTGAGATCTCCACATCGCCCTGGTCTCTGAGTTGGTCAGAAGGGAGTCGATATTATTATGCATCGCTGTACTTTTCCCACCAGCTTTATGGAATCGCTGAACGTACGAGCCTGTTGCATCCCGGACGCTACCTTCTGCAATCGATTCCTTTCCTACTACCTGGCTCACCAATCTGGCTTCATAGGCTATGGCAAGTGCTACTTTGGCTGGCGACGAGCCTAGGCACGGGCTGGCTATTGACCTACCGGCTCCAACATATCAGTGCTTCGAAGAGCGCTATCTCCACCGTCGTATACATCGGCTGGTCTTTTCTCTTCCTCATGCAAGGGCCAGTCTATTACCATCTATTGGTAATAGTCATGATAATCTTATGGGGGACGAGACCACGGCTTATTGGCCGCACTCTTATCGTTGTTATTATTGCTTCTGTTTGGGCAGGGCTTACTCGCCTGAATTGGTATCCCATGCCCGGATTCCTAGCGGCCGCGATTTATTTTCTCGAAGTCCCATTTGATCTGAAGCGGCAAATTGGTGTTAGCGCCAACCGGAAGACAACTCTGAGAGCTTTGGCAAAATATGCATTTCCGGCAACAGTTTGGTTAGTGTTGGGAACGATCACCGCCTTAATAACTACGCGGCTTTATGTTTTCATTTCTGGTAATCCATTACAGTATGTTGGCTCCCCATTCACATCTCGCTTGCTCTGGTACCGTCTCTGGCCAAATGCGACTAATCCAGCAGGTCTATTGCCTTCAATAGCAGCTACATCGATACCACTCGTAATAATTATCTTCTATTCATCGTTGAATTCACATTCCCATCGCTCCTCTACACAGGTTCTTGGCCTATTTACAATCTTAGGCATACTTTTTGCAGGCGGGCTACTTGTGTCGGTAAAAATCGGAGGAGGATCCAACCTACACAACCTCGATGCGTATTTGGTAATGCTCTGGCTGATCGGCACTTATTACTTCTATGGTTTTCTAAGCTCACAGCAAAATTCGCAACATAAGGCTCTGATCGTAAATCTACTTGCGTTCTTTGCGTTTTTAATACCCATGATAGGTGTTATAGGATCCGGTGGTCCATGGCCGCGTCACAATCCGGCGACCGAGCAAGCCGAACTCGAACAGCTTCGCCAGGCACTCATCGGTGCGAAAGGAGAAGTCCTTTTTCTTAGTGAACGTCAATTGCTGACTTTTGGCGAGATCAGAAATCTGGCACTCGCTCCTCAACATGAGAAACTGTTCTTAATGGAAATGGCAATGGCGAATAACCAAGATTATCTGGAAAGGTTTCATGCAGAGTTGGCTGTCTACCGCTATAGTTATATCGTTACGGATACGATTAACATCGCTGAGAAGGGGGAAGATTATTCGTTCGGGGAGGAAAACGACATTTGGGTAGATCGAGTTAGTCAGCCCCTTCTTTGCTATTACGAACCTATCCTTACTCTGAACGATGCAAGTGTGCAACTTCTCGTGCCTCGCGCTACGAACTGCAGGGCTCGATAAACCGCAGGCAACTGCCGTATAATCGCGAATATTGTGGAGCCCGGCTGGGAGCAGACCCTTTCAGTTATGGCCGGGACTATCTTTACAAGTTCGTGTCCCGCCTCACAGGTCAAAAGAGGCGGCTTGAGAAACGAAATGTTTCCAGATCCTGATCTAAGTGACATCATTACAATTGATGAAAGGCAATATCAATTCACCGAAGCAACAAATGCGCCCGGCATTGTTTATGCCGAAATCGGACGCAAGGCCAAAGTTTACCGGATCAGCAGTGGCAAGCAGCTCTACGCGCTGAAGACCTTCAAATCGCTGTACCGTAACCCGGACAGTGCTAAAAACATCAAGCCAATCTCTAAGTATAAAGATGTTTCCGGCCTTGCAGTTGCTGATCGTACCGCAATTATTCCTGAGAAATACCCAGATTTGATCGAACAAAATCCCGCATTTGCCTATTCGATTTTGATGCCTTGGGTGGATGGTGAGAGCTGGTTCAATCATGTTGCAGGTAAGATACCAACGGACTCACACCAGAGTTTAAGTCTGGCGTATGCTTTTGTCTCAGTGGTTGCCGCCCTGGAAGAACATGGCCTCGCTCACTGCGATTTGTCTAGCAGCAATTTCATATTTTCAAACGAGTTCTCTCACGTTGAGTTGATTGATATTGAAGACTTGTTCGGAGATGGTCTATCAAAGCCAAAAGAAATGCCTAGGGGAACAGGAGGCTACGCTCCCGAGTGGATTCGCTCTGATGGAATATGGGAAGCTGGGGCGGATCGATTCCCGGCCGCAATATTGGTGGGCGAAATGATCGGCTGGCAGTTTGCAGCGGTTCGGGACGCAAGTGCAGGGGACTCGTACTTTGCCGATGGAGAATTCGGGCACAGGTCGCAACGTTTCCGTATCTTGAGCGAGCGTCTAAGGCAAGTTCATCCCGAAATCGCGGACTTGTTTACGGCTGTGTGGTTTGCTAGGGGGATTGAGGAATGCCCAAAGATCGCTCATTGGATGCAAAGCTTAGGCTACATTGCAAGACCTGAGCATGATGCTCTATCTGAACGCCCACAACTCTACCCTATGTATCCTGCATCAACTGGTAATGAGGCTACCTCAAGGGATGTTCCAAGAACTTCTGTAGCAGATAGAACCTCCAGGCGAAATATCGTTGCTCTTCTTATTGCCTCGATAGTATTTGCATTGTGCATAGGATTTGCTGCAGTGACCAAGTACTTTGCTAACATAATCATGGAAAACACGCCTACAAGCGCAGTCAGCAGCAATATGAACATCGCCCCTGCTGTTAGCACCGATTACATACTTGAGGCGGTCACTGCTAGTCCAGTGGCAACGAATAGTCCGCGTACTCCAGAGCCACACTTCACAGATCCTGCAGACTTCACTTTGTGGTATTTTACGGCGGTGTGGAAAGATCGAGATTATGAGTATCTATGGTCGCTCTCAACGCCTAGTTTTCAACACCGAGACCCTACGGAGTCTTACGAAAGCTATGTTACCTGGTGGAGCTCAGTTGATCGCGTAGATGTCCACTCTGTGAAGGTCCTCGAAAATGACGGGCATTTTGCCGGGATTCGAGTTGTCGTCACGTTCTATCTCCATGACGGACAGACACTAGAAAATCGGAAATATGATTATGATTTGATATATGATTCCGAGCATGCAATCTGGTTGTTCGATTACCGGTAGGAATAAATGACCGATACCCAGTGATTTCTGAATCGACGTGTAGCTACAAGTCAACACCCCAAATATGAAACCATCCCCGTACGATCTGCATTCACAGAATGGAGCTCAGATATCGAAAGACAGCCTTCGATTTGCCAGATCGACGCTTAGGATAGTCACCTCAATGGCTTCCTCAAGTTCATATCGTTCAGCTAATTCTTCTGCAGACATAAAATTCCTGCTTATTTTTGAGACGTGAACCAGTCCACTTACGCCAGGCTCTAATTCTACAATGAGGCCGGCGGGGATGATCTTCTTAATGACCCCGACCTGTTTATGCCCGTCTCGATATTTCAAAAACGGGTCGGTCTCAACGCGAAGCATGGTTAGTGCGATTTGATGCTTCTCAGGATCAATCCTCTCAACAGTCACCTGCACCGTTTCGCCAATCTTGACGACCTTATTGGGATCATCGACACCACCCCAAGCTATTCTTGACTTATGAATCAACCCATGTAATCCGGGCTCAATTTCCACAAAAGCACCAAAATCGACAATCCTCATAACCTTTACAGTAAGCTGCCGTCCCACCGGATATTTCGCAGCTCGGTTCGGCCAGTCAGTGTCTATGGTTTCTGCCGTTAATTGATTGGAGAGCCTGTATAAGTCATCAATTGCCCTGTAGTAGATCCTATCCCTTACTGGGGACTTCAGGTTTTTTCTTGCGCTGCTATTCATTCGACCTTCGTATGAAAGAGTACCGTTTTCCCAAGACAGGATTGAAAACTCCTGCTGCCTAGCAGCAATAAGAGATTCTATTCTGTGAGGGATTTCTGGAATAGACCCGTGTGTGCGATTCTTGGAAAATGACAAGCGCAGTGTGCATTCTTCACCAAGTGTGAAGTTTTCTGCTGGTTTATAAAGTCCTCTCCCGGAAATACCCACCACATGAATTAGACCTTTCGAGGGGTCACTCCAGGGCAAAGACACAAAGATTCTTTCCGGAGTGATCTCTCTGACTATTGCGGATCCCAATTCGAAAACGCCATCCTTACTTCTTTGCCTAGCCACCAAATGATTTAGGTGGTTTTCTACGACAGGCAAGCATGATACACCAATCCGGCGGCGCAACCTATCAACCGTTTCAACCTCCGCCTTGATTTCGATTCCAAGAGGGATTTCTTTGACAACAAAGCTACGCGTCGAGAATGTCAACTTTTCCGGTTCTAGGACTATTTCAAGTTTTGAAACAGGTTCTTGAACAATCAAGGAGGCCAGGTAGTCGCCAGGTCTTTGATCGTAGGCCAAGGTATTTAGCGATACGACATCGCCGATATGGTATTCCCGAGCAAACACTTCGAATGGCTCGGGGTCCGGGATTGGCCGCAAAACCGTAACGAATATATCTTCTTGATCGAAATCATGATTGATGACCTCGACCCTGACGAAATCACCCACTTCATAGGAGTCTCCATCAGACACCTCCAACTTCCAACGATATTTATCTGAGATACGCTTGACCTCTAGCTTTTCTGAACGAGCGAGTCTTAATGTTTCAATCTCCTCCGAAGACAATAAATTCTCCTCAGCCGGATGACCTTCCAAATCCATCCATGCTGGCTGAACGTCCTCTTCAGGGTTGGCTACGGGCGCATCTGCCGCACTTAAGACAGTATCCGCTAACTCACCCAGTTCTGGATCTACATTCTCCGCAATTTCCAGGGTCTCCAAAATTGGGTAGTCATCACCCCGAAAATCCTCAATTATTTCGACTGGATCAGCCAAATTCCTAATCGGCTCGATTTCCGTGGTCCCATCTTGCTGTATCGATTTAATTGTGCACACGTAGCGACTGCCAATCGGAAATATCTGATCAAGAAACAGTCGTTCACGGCTACCGGCACCTTTTAGTTCCCCACTGGCTTCATCTCTCGTTTGCTGAGCGATAAACAGCGCCAAGTCAATTTCCGAAATACCCGACCTCTCCAGCTTCTCAAGCCATTCTTGCCGAAGTAAAGAAAGAAATGATACGTTCGCGACAGGTATTGCTCCTTGTTCGGCAGGAGTCCGGCGCGTGACAACTTGTTGGCGTCCACATACGAAGGATCGTGGAGCTCGTTCGTAAAGAACGGAATCTTGACTTATCTGGATTATTGCCTCGCCGTCTTTCCCAGGCTGTACCGAAATTCCATCATTCACAACAGCTTGATATCTCGCATCTTCTTTGGTCGCGTCCGGTTCTATCAGCGTGTACCGTCGGTCGGGCAAGCAAAAGGCGAATATTATCCGCACACGGTCTAACAGGCGAAAGTCGATGGGTCGTCGTTCGGTTTCTTTTTTGTGCCCGGAGAGTGCCTTCAGTAGTGTCTCCCGTTGAGGTTCAATCTTATTTTTTAGCGTACTAGGGTTGATAAAATTGGCTTTTGCCCAAGCTTCTCGCTTTGCGCTGGATACTGCTAATTTAGCGTCTTCGAACCAACGCTTTATCTGCTCTCCATGTCCGAACTCATTCGATAGCTTCTGTAGGTCTTCGTAAGAGCCTATGTGAGTTGCTCTTTCTCTTAGTTCCTCAGTTCGTTTCTCACCGAGTGCCTGTTGGATCTCCTTAGTCAAAGGAGGTATGTACTTCGGCCAGATTTCGAGAAAAGCCCAATAAGGTATCAATGCTTGTCCAGCGAATTCTGGTTCAGACCATGCAGCATATATCTTTAAGCAGAGTTCTATATCATCCAAACAACTCTTGGTTATCGATTCGTGTATTCGATTTACTTCTCGACGCGTAGGTGCGTCCCATGTTCTCTCATTGCGAAACAGATACCTTATACCTCCAAGCTTTATCATTGGGATGATGGTTGCCATCTCAATGGCGCAAGAAAAACGATCTGCCATCGCCATGAGATGACCCATCGCCGGTTCTTCACCCAGGGACTGCAATTCCAAACCGTGTTCCGTCAGATAACCATCCGGATCGAGCGCACCGATTTTCTGCAGGGATCGCGGGGCCCTCTCGAGTTCAGCGAAAGGAGGCTTTGGAATCCAGTCAAAACTGGTGAGATCATCAATTCCCGCTGCCTTCGCTGCAAGAACAACCGGTTCAAGATCGGAGCGCTGTATTTGGGGCACAGTGTATTCTGGAAATAGGGTTTTGAACTGCTTTTCAGTGTAGAGGCAATATGCCTGTCCATCTCGGACACGCCCGCCTCTTCCCCATCTTTGTTTACAGCCTGCCTGGCTATGCAGTACTGTTACGACCTGTTTGGTTTGAGTCGCAATGTTCCACTGCGCCTCATTAATAAGGCCGCTATCGACAATATATACAATGTCTTCCACCGTCAAGGATGTTTCAGCAACATTTGTGGTAACAACAACACGTCTACGAGAGGGATCCGGCTTTTTCAGCAAAGCCTTATTTTGGTCGTCTTGAGCCAGCGTTGTGTATAGCGGAAAAACGTCCACACTTGTTAGCCTCTCATTGGCTCGCGCTGCCTGTCTAATCAACGTCACTGCCTGCTCAATTGGCCGTTCGCCTTGTAGGAAAGCCAAAATATCGCCAGAGGATTTGTTGCCAACTCCAATTTCCTCCAAGAGCCATATAACCTTCTTGGCAACCTCCGCAGGTATGCTTTTTAACAGCTTTGGCAGCGTCTCATAAGGGAGCGGCTTTGTTTCGTCTGCAAAGTATGTATCTACGTTGAATTTGCGCTTCCCCTGGAACTCAATCAACTTAGCCGTATCTCTACCAAAAAAATCAACAAATAGCCCCGAATCTATGGTGGCGCTTGCAACGATCAGTTTCAGATGCGGATACCGCGGAAGCAGCTTCTTTAATAGACCAAGGATTAGATCAATGTTGAGGCTGCGCTCATGCGCCTCGTCAATCATGATTACGCTTAGATTGGCTATCTGCCCACTGGCAATCCAATTTATTAATGTGCCGTCAGTCGCGTAGACTAATCGGTTACGCCAATCAGAATAGGGATTATCCTTATATCGAAATCCAACATCAAAACCTGATCCAATACTAGAGCCATATAGATCTTTGGCCACATATGCAGGGATATTTCTAGTCGCCTGGATGCGGGGCTGTGTAATCAGGACTTGACCATAGCGCGTGAATCGATCTTCTGGAATCCCCGACGGCGGGTTGATTAGCCGAAATGGAAGGGCTGTAGATTTGCCTGATCCCGTTGGCCCAACAACTACAGCAACATGATGACCTGGAGGGTCAAACCACTCAAAAAGAGCACGAATATCATCATCCGAGACGCCGAATTTTGAGGGATCATATCCAGCCTCCCGCTCAATAGCTTTATGCTCTCTTTGAGGGTGCGATAGAGCGCCCAATGAGCCTGGATGAATATGAGAAGTATCAACATTGGGCCGCGGCTTGATCTCGAAATAGGCAGCTCCCATCAGGGCTGTTTGTCGATTGTGTTTCTTGCGGCACTCGGGACACCTCTCCGGACGTGATTCCCCCTTCGTCTCGCCCGTCCTATACGACCAGTCCGAATATCCGAAGTCATTCCCGCAATCTTTACACTTCACAATCCACTCTTTGGCCATAGCTTATTACCTTCGCTATTAATCCCAGCTTTTTCCTTCTTCATACCCGGACTTGCCCCGATAATAAAAAGGGACCACTTGAAGTATCGACAACGCCTCAGCCCGGGAGACAAGTTCCTCAACTAAAGCTCGGTAAAAACCAACTATTGCTGGCTGTAAACCCGTTTGGTAGAGATGAATAATGAAGGCTCCCTTGTCGCGCATCCCTTGTAGCTGCCGCTTTGTTTCCGCATAACAGAACTCATCCGTTTCCGCGAACGCGCGAGCTTTGGACACCTCACGATTTCTAAACCATGACAGGTCTACCCTATGATCCATTTCCAAGTGGCGCATGCTCAGGAGCGCTACTTTCAGGGAAGGAGCGTTGGTCAATCTAGCCAGATCGTCGGCTGCACGAGTTGGCAAGCATTTCAGAGGCAGGTCTCGTGCCTGCGAACCGTCGGTATATATGACCTGAATATAAATTGGTGTTTCAAGATTGCCGGAATCCGAGTAAGCAAAAGCATTAAGTACTTCTGTTATGACATTATGAGGCTGATTACTAAAATTGACCGCACATCGCTTCCCTTCTTTAGCGCTTTGAACGGCCCGGTCCACTTGATCATAAAGAATTTCGTAGGCATTGCCTCCTTCATTGTCAAAAGACCTTTCTTCCACCATCGCAATCTGAAAAGCTGGCTTATTGGGTTCCCCGAGGGCTACCGAAGGTTGGAATGTCTGTTCACGATAAGTGAAAGGATTTTGGAGTTCCACTACCCCGCATTGGTTCTCGGCAGCGAGTCGAAAGAACTCTATCCTCGTTTTCAAATCCGCCACCTGAGACAAGTGCAAATTGCTGACCAGACCCGCAAAGGCCTTTACATGGGCTGGTACCAGGTCGGGAGGAAAAAAAGTTGCTCCCAGCCGCATCTCTCGTGATGCTACTGTAGCCTTTTCATACATTAATCTCATGGCATCCAGATAGTTCTGGCCTAGCGTCGTGACGGGCGAACTATTTGAAGTCAAGGCAGCCTTAAATTCGGCTGGCTCCTTGATCGACTGGAGAGGCGCAAGCTTCATGGCTGCCTCAAGCCGAGAACAACAGAGGCTGAGACGTGACCTCTCATTTTCCTGATTTACTCCCTTTTCAATCCGGAGTTCAATGCCTAAAGCATCTTGCACAAAAGAATGGAAAGCTAATGTTTGATTTCCCCACACATTTTTTGCGGCCCAAATCGGCCCCGGCAAAGCGCAAACGGTCACTGTTGATGTGATCATTCTCTCATTATCCTACTACTAGCCAGCCTTCGGGCTGCATCATTCTCGAGTGCAGCTAGAGTCTCCGGGCAAACGAGGACACCGACTTCATTTTTCGCCGCCTCTGATATCCACTCACCCTGTAGTTCCTGAGGTAGTTCCTCGAAGTCACGAGGCACCAGAATGCCTACAAACGGAACTTCGTCAGCCGTGCCGGCATTTCGAGCCAAATCCCTTGCAACAAGTATGTCTTGGGCAAAATAGCGCATCAAGTCCTCAATGCTATAAGCCCTCAATAATATTAGAAATTCGGTTCCGGCCGCTGCGTTTTGCGCTATTGGGTTCTTAAGCCAATGGATAGGTATCTCCTCGGAGCAAGAGTAGACCTTAGCGTAATAACAACTATTGAACGTTATAGCTAGAGGTCTCACATCATCCTCTAGCTCAAGCGCCTCGTTCTCAGTATTGTGGTCGCGTTTGGCAAGCTTTCGATCCATGACACCGCCCATAACAGCAGCGCTCGCATGCACCAGATCATTGAGGTAAAGATGGCGCTGTTCAGGCCAGAAATCGCCACCCAATATGCTTTCGGGCCGCGGACTACCTAAGATGATATGTTCAATTTCAGCACGCGTCCACAGCCCATGATACAAGGCATAGCAGGGTCGCTCGATTGAGATCTTTCCTTCCTGAGATAATAAATGAATTGCGTCCCTCAGCGATGGTGAAAACTCCGCAATAGCCAGGTATAAGAGTCTTGCCTCCGATGGAGTGATCCTGCCCTCCGCAATCTGCGATAGCGTTACTCCGTAATTGTCGGCCAATGCACAGATGGCTAGAGGCACCCTGCCACCATCCACATTTTCGCTGAACCGAACCTCCATTGAGCCGCCACACTTGTATGCTTCTGAAAGCAGAAAAGAAGTGGTAATCTTTGCACCAATTCCCTCTTCAAATTCGGGAACATCGGATGTCATGCATACATCTACCTCTAAACAATTACTATCAATTGAATGGCGAACTACGGTTAATCCCAGCACCACATCTTGTGAACAGAATCGATAGGGCCTCCAGACATGATTTCTAGGCAATTTCCCCACCGAGAGATAATCCCTTTCAAATTCCTGCACATGTTCCTCTAGGACGCTAAAGGCCCTTTTTCGGTGTTTTAGGCTTGTGAGCACTGGCAAAAGGTATGTCGCGAAATCCTGACTCAAGTGAAGAATAGGTTCTTCACCAGGTAACGTGTTGAATTTCCATAAAACGACAGGTGCACTTGTATCCGGCGATTGAACAGTTGGACATTGGAGACAAACCACGCCCTCTGATTCTGGCATATCGCGAATTGGAACTAGATTCTTCGGGATTCCGGGCGATATCTTCCACAGGCCGTCCAGCGCCCAAACAATGGATGGCTCGCGGTCAACTGGGCTACTCACGCCGTAAATAGATATGCCCCCGATCTTGATTGCTCCATAACGATTTAGGAATACCCGATATTCTTCTGGAAACTTTACTCCAAGAATCTTCTCAACTTTCTCGATTCCCTCCATTGGTATTTTACCCACCTTCGTTACTTGCTCACGAAAGGAATCGATAATTGCGAACAATCGCTGAAGAGATTCGGTCATCAAATTCAATACCCCTATGCTGAGGGTTAATACGGCGCGACACTATAGTTTCGCAAGCTGGACAGAATAAACAGATTAATGTTTATTTGCTTCGATCCCCGCGACCACATTAGAGACCGCTTCTACCAGAGCACCTATAACAGTACCAACAATCGAAGTTCCAATAATAGCACCGACCAGCATAGCAGAGGTCATGGGATCCGATACGTGTTGGAGATCCCCAATCGTCGCTTGGATAGAGGGTGAATCTACCAACTGCTGCTCAATGGTTCCTTTTATGGGATCCGCGCCAGCTGTTCGGGCAGATTCCGCGACTTCAGCCCTGGCCCGGTCCTTTTCGCGCTGATGATATTCTCTCAATTGATCTGCTAGTGGAACGTAATCACCAAGTCTTGCTTGTAGCCCGTTTCTGGAGTAACCTCCTACAGCGCCCTTCAAATCGCTAAGATTAGTATTGGTGCAAAAGTTTGAACATCCCATAAAAACTCGCTCTCGTGATTCGGGAATTAATAATATTATAATCCTGTTATTCCAGGTTCTGCTTGTCAAATCTAGGGCAATCGCATTTGGATTTTTTATCCTCTAATCTTCGCCAATCTCCGCGAAATCATATTGAGATTAGCGTAAATTCGCGGAGATTGGCGGATTCTCGAACGAAGACATGGGCCTTTAAGCGCCTGGGGTTTTCTAATACGATTGCCCTGCTTGTCAAACTTGCGCGAAGAACCAACCAGACGCTGTGTATGCGCATATCACGCGCGTCGCTCCGATGGGACAGCATCGGGCACTTGTTTTACAGGATGTTTCGTTCCTGCAGAGTTACCAAGAAGACTTGTTCCAAGAATCATCAATGGGATTTTGACAATACATAATCAGTGGTGTAGTTCAGGTCGTTGAACTAAATCAGCCGCACGCTCCCCCATTGAATAATTGGCAGACAACCAAAATTCTTCCAGTCACCGAGAACAGCTGAAGTATGCGAGCCCATTCCAGAGAAGGCTGTTTGGGCAACGTTAACTACCCACGGCCGTGCTAGCAAAGCAAAACCAATCGGATTCCTCTCATCCCAACATATTGAGAAGCCGCAAAAACTTCTTGCGCATCGCCTCCAAGATTTGCGCGCTCGATTGGTGACCCGAATCGACCTCCAACCATAACAAGGTTTCGGTACCATCCACCGTGCCCCAAGCAAGAGCATCAGCGTGATTTTGGGACTTTCATTTTTCAAAAATCAGTATGGGACATTCTTTCTGTTGAAGACCGCCCTGTTGTGGTGGTACCGGCGCAGAAAATTCAGGAAGTCCTTCGCGAACGTTCGGGAAAGATGCCAGAGGAATTATCCATCAGCGATGTATGTAACCTCCCTATTCTTGAACGTAATGAAGACTCCTCGGAATTATGGGTTAGAGATAAAGAATTCGAATTGCTTCTTGCAGCGTTTTACCTGTCTTTTCAGATTGAGAATGGGCTAGAGGTTGGTAGCTTGGGTCTTCAACAACTCGGGAATCTCAAGGGGGGATGGTCCGGACAAGCAATGTCGTACGCCGGCAGTGACTCTAAGCGTATAAGGGAATTGCAGAAATACGCATTTGCTATCCCGAGGGCTTAGATCACAAAAGCTGGACATTATATACAAAGGCCTTTTCTGGAGTAATCAAGCATCGGGGATATCTCTACATTCCAAATTATCTCAAGTCGTGCGTTGATGAATGCAACGAGTTACCATCGATACTCGAATTCATGGGCAAGCTATTCTTATCGCTTTTGGCAGTCAACTTCTCTCATTCGAGTCCCTAACGTAGTAATTAGCGACGGCATTGTCGGAAATTTGTCCAGATTTCGTCGCTGCTGTGCCACATCTGCCTAGCCTTCACACGTGACCTGCGAGTCTAATTGTCCGCATTCTCCATACAATGCCAAGATGATGGCAATTTCTCCATCGCGCCCGCAACATTGCCGCTTAGTTGTCCCCTACTTGTCTCAAATGAATAGCATTTGATGCGAGTGATTTGATTGTAGAGTCACGAGACTACGACAGGCTTATGCGTCGGTTGCATCATCAATCTTCTCAAGAGAAGCTCCCCATGCTCACAGCTAAACCGGCCTCCATCCCCAAGAAGACACGGAAGGACAGAAGTGGACATTTGAGATATAGCAGTCAGCTTTTGACACAGCAGAACGAATTTCGAGACTTTGCCCCAATCGAATCGCGGTCTTATACAATTGAGAAACCGCGATCAAATCCAGGCACACCGGAACCACTACTGGAATGGCTCGCCAAGATTGGCAGACGACTACAAGACATTGATCCCCGGAGCAGCCTATATTCGCTATTCATCAACCATGCAGGACGATTCCTTGAGCTTGGATGTACAGCTGCGCCAAATAAAAGCCCGGGCCGAGTATGATGGGGGAGAAATTGTTGTATTTTTTCCGATCTTGCGACCTCTGCCTATACCAAGCAATATCGCTCTGGCATCGTCCAAATGCTCGTGGCGGCGCGGTGTTTTTCAAAGGCTGTATGTTCACAAGCTAGATCGTCTTGCGCGCCGTATTGAATGGGCAATTGAAATTGTGAAGGAACTAGAAAAGGTCGGGGCCACCCTAAAAGCTGTGGAGCAAAACTTTGACCTGACTACACCGGAGGGCAAATTGATGTTTCACCTCCTTGGGTCTCTCGGCGAGTTCTATTCAGACAACCTGAGCAAAGAAACCCATAAAGGCAAGTATGAGCGCACCATGCAAGGCTTCCACAATGGATGGGTATCGTGGGGATACGTTAGCCAATTTGTGGATAATCGCATGATGGCTGGAATAGATGAGAGTTTGAGGGAAGTTGTGCGACAAGTTTTCGAGCTCTCTGCCACGTGACTATACTATACTACGACCAGCAGATCGCCAACTGGATCAATGAGCGCGGTCATCGAACATTTCGAGGAGGGGCTTTTACCAGACAGTGCGCCTGACATTCTTCAGAATCCCTTCTATATGGGATACGTTCGCTATCGAGGGGTCTTTATAAAGGGAAAGCAACATCGAGGAGCGGGTGAAATGATTAAAGGCCAGCACGAGCCGTTGATCAGCGAGGAGCTGTTTCAGGCATGCCAGAAGGTACGAGCATAGCGTCGGAAGGCGGCCGATAGAAATCAAATCACACGGCATGTGTACCTCTTAAGTAGAGTTATTCATTGCGGCCATTGTGGCCGCCGCACGCGCGCCCAAAGCACTATGAAAGGCGGGCGTTACTATCGTGAATCATCAAGATTTTCGGGGATTGCATGCGATTATGATGGCAAAAGCGTGCGGGCAGCTGATGCAGAAGCTGTTATTGATACATTGATTCAGGGTCTGAAACTGCCGCAAGATTGGCAGGAGGCCGCAAAAAGGATGTTGGTGCAGGGTAATATGGCCGAGGACAACGAGCGCGAAAAACTTCGATTGAGAACTGAAATTCGCCGCATGCGAGCGGGATACAAGCATGGATTATACGAAGGGGAAGAGTTTGTGTTCTGGCGTGAGATTGAAAGTATGCAGGCGAAGTCAAAGGCCTTAGAACAGGTTGAGCCATCTGACATCTCGAAGGCTGCGGACTCATTCATTGAAATCACAAACGCGTGGCAACATGCAACGCGTGAGGAACAACAAGAGTTGGTGAAGATTCCCTTTGAGGGAATTAGATACGATTTTGAGCAGAAACGAATTTGTGCGATTCAGCGAAAGCCCGAATACGCGATACTATTCGGCTTCATGGATATCTTGGTGACGGCAAATGATGGATTCTATTATCTCAAGCAGTAGAAATAGATGTAGGCAAAGACTGGACGACAGAGATTCCGTCTTAGAGAGTGTATTAAAAGTGGTCGAGTAAGATTGGAGAATGACCAAATTCAACCAAACCTACTCGACCGATCTCAAGTATACCGAATGGCAACAGATTTCGGAGCTCTTTCCAACTTTCCAAATGGGTCGTCCAGCCAAATGGGAAAAATGGCAGGTGATCAATGCGATTCTGTACGTCAATCGTACCGGGTGCCAATGGCGGATGTTGCCCGTCAATTTTCCTCCGTGGCGAACGGTGTATTTCTACTATTGGAGTTGGCAACGAGACGGTGTCTGGCAGCGGATCAATGAGGTATTGGTGAAGAAAGTGCGCCAGAAAGCCGGACGCCATGAGCGACCGAGTGCGGCCGTGATTGACAGCCAGAGTGTGAAGACGTCGGAAGGTGGTGAAGAACGCGGCGTGGATGTGCATAAGCAAACGCCGGGCAGGAAGCGGCACCTGGTGGTAGACGTTTTGGGATTGGTGTTGCTGGTTGTGGTGCATAGCGCCAGCATTCAGGATGGAGCCGGAGGCTTGTTGACCTTGCAAAAACTGTTTGATCATATCAAACATAACCTTCACAATCGCTGGTGTCGCCTGAAACTCATCTGGGCGGATGGCGGGTACCCTTCGATCATTGATGCAGTTCGCCAACGATTCGGTTGGACCTTGCAAATCGTGAAACGTTCGGATGATGTCAAAGGTTTTCAAGTGCTTCCTCACCGCTGGGTCGTCGAACGAACCTTCGGATGGTTAGGTCGTTACCGCCGTCTGGCTCGCGATTACGAGCACACCACATTATCCAGCGAAACTATGGTGTATATCGCCAGCACGCGCCGTATGCTAAAAATGCTGGCAACTTGACTTTTAAATCGCTTTCTAAGGGATTGACTGATTCAGTAGCACACTTACCCCATGTAAAGCTATAGCGTTGATGACCAAGAAGTGTCACAGGTTTAGCATCACGAAATTGGGCTGGCGTCGTTTCTTGTAGAACTCAGTAACGGGTGAATTCGATGAGTTTTGAGTTGAGCTAGTCAAGACTTAGTCTGACACTCTCCGATAAAATCATTGGATTGTAAAGAAGAGTAAGCATGACGAACGCAGAGAAAGTCATCAAGAACAAGATGGTGTTGATCAAATTAGCAGAACAATTGGGAAATGTCAGCCAGGCGTGCAAGATCATCGGCTATTCCCGTGATAGCTTCTACCGGTTCAAAAAGATGTACGATGAGCAGGGAGCAGAAGGCCTGCGCGAATTGAGTAGACGCAAGCCCAACCCGAAGAATCGAGTGGATCCGGAGGTAGAGGCAGCGGTTTTGGCCATTACCTTGGAGAATCCGGCGCTGGGTCAGGTACGCGTCTCCAACACCCTCAAACAAGACGGTATCTTTGTTTGACCCGGTGGTGTGCGCTCGATCTGGTTACGGCATGGACTGGAGACGTTCAAGAAACGTTTGAAAGCTCTGGAAGAAGAAGCCGCTGCAGAAAACCTGGTGTTGACCGAAGGTCAATTGCAGGCGATGGAAAAAGCCAAAGAGCAACCAGAAGCACAGGGCGAGATTGAAACGGAGCATCCAGGGTATTTGAGGGCTCAGGACACCTACTATGTGGGCACGATCAAAGGGCTTGGACGGATTTATCAACAAACCTTTATCGAGACCTACACCAAGGTTGGCTTTGCCAAGCTGCATACCAGCAAGCATGCCATCACCGCTGCCGACCTGCTCAATGACCGGGTTCTGCCCTGGTATTAAGAGCACTCGCTCCGCCTATTGCGGATCCTGACCGATCGAGGCACGGAACATAATGGCTTGCTCAAAAACCACGAGTATCAGCTCTACCTGGCGATTGAAGATATTGACCATAGCAAAACCAAGGCCCACCATCCGCAAACCAACGGCATCTGCGAACGCTTCCACAGAACCATTAAAGAAGAATTTTATGACGTTGCCTTCCGCAAGAAAATCTATACCTCCCTGGATGAACTTCAGGCTGACCTCGACCAGTGGATGGCGCATTACAATGCAGAACGCCCGCACAGTGGCAAATACTGTAACGGGCGTACTCCCCTGCAGACCTTCTCCGAAACAAAGCACTTGGCAGACGAGAAGATGTGATTGATACACTTTTTCCGAAGGAGGTGCCTGGACAAGATTCTAACTCATTCGCTCTTGCAGCGTAAAGCCTTGAGTGTCAGAGCTTGTCTTGACTATTACATTTGAGTTTAGCCAGAGCTCATTAGTTACCTCGTATGAGGCGATATTACACAAGTCGCAGCACGCATCGCGAGGTTTGGTACTTCTTTGTAGATACCCACTTTATAACCTTTGGTGCTAGTGATTAGAGAGAAAACTCAGCGATACTGAGCTGGTAAGGATTGGCCTTGGGATGAAGCGCATGAAACAGGTTTTGCAGCACATTGAACATGGCAGCGACATACGCGAAACGCATCTGAATATAGGCCGCCAGACGATGTCGAATTCGTTTGAGGTCGCAAACCACAGTCAGCAACGACCAAGCCGTTTGCACGCACATTCGCTCATTCCATGTTCCTTTTTTGCAGATCTTCATGTTGTCAGGAATGCCATCCTTGTCTCGAAAGCCGTAATCGGCCAAGACAATGGTCCGCTCCACGAAGGGCTGTACCAAGGGATTGAAGTCTTGGTCCTTGACGTTCATGGTCGCCCAATCCCAAGCCACCACACAACAAAACTCATTGAGCAACCAACACAACTTGATGCCAACGCTCCAACGTCCTTTGTCTGTGCCTTTTTTGCCAACCTGCTGTTGACTACTTCCCTGGCGGATGGGAAAAATCAACTCAATCGGATAACTATCAAGGACTGTAAAGAAGGTTGGATCTGCCAGCAGCCCATCACACCAGTCTTGATGGGTTTTTAGTAAGCGTTGGAGCCGGGTACGTTCGGGCAACGTGCCATCCCCAAACCAGTTGCCGTAATCGCGTTTCAGCCAGCGGTAGAAGGCTCGGAAATAGCCTCCTTTCAAGGCAAACAAAATGCCAATTGTCACCAGTTCACTCGGATAGAGTTTTGCCTGCGAATGACGTCGGATGTGCGGCATGCTCGTGGCGACCAGATAGAAAATGTGTAGGATAATGTCCTCTGTATTCATGGGGTACTCCTGTTCAGGTTTGAGCACCTTCAGAATACCCCATGACTCAACTAGCACTATAGGTTATATAATCCCCCTTCAAAATTAATTAACGGCTGTCAATATGGAGTTGTCAAAACCCAAAGAGCTTGCCAAACGAAACTGTAGACTTGCCAGTAGTATCTACCTACATACACCCTTTCGTTATTATCGTTATCATAAAGCATCTTATTTAGGGTTTCTTGAATGGTTCGCGGCAAATCATCATCAATGCTCGATATATCCTGAATTGACAGCTTTCCAAGAGCTTGAGCAGCCATCGCGCGCACACCAGCCAAATCGTCTTTGAGTAATGAAACCAACTCCCTAATAGCATTTGCCTCTATAATCCGTGACCGGAGCAAAGCTGATGCTGCAACTACACGAACATAACTATGATTGTCCGTCAAAGCGGATACCAAACCGTTTATCCCTTCTTCGGTTTTGTTGCCGAGCAATCCCAGCGCTTCCGCAGCACTAATCCGTACATATTCATGCTCATCCTTGAGTGCAGCCAGCAAGCCAGATACAACTGCTGTAGTCGCCACGCCAAGAATGCCTAAAGCCTCAGCTGAACTTCCCCGTACAAACTCATTTCTATCGCCGAGCAATTCTAATAAACCACTTACCACCTCTGGTGTGGCAAGTCCAAGTTCTCCTAATGCAATAGCCGCTCGTCCTCGTACATACTCATATTCATCTTTCAGCAGGATGAGAAGAGAAGTGATCACATCGAATGTCGCTACTCCCAGCCTACCTAAAGCCCGCGAAGTACTACTCCTAACGTCCGGATCGGTATCTCTCAAATTTGCGACTAACTTTGTCACGATATTCTCAGATTTGGTATTCAGTGCACCTAGCGCTTCTGCTGCACTTGCCCGGACACCGGCAAATTTATCAGCTAGTAGATCTAATAATCCATTTATTGCAGCTGGATTTTCCAATCTCAGGATACCCAGTGAGCTCGCAGCATGCTGTCGAACAACGCCATCTTCATCTCTTAGTATAGCCACAAGGCCATCTGCTATATCATCAGAGGTCACTTTTGATAACCCCAATGCGTTAGCAGCATTTCTGCGTACATGTCGGTTCTCGTTCTTCAACGCCTGCAAAAGACCAATAATAGCTTCGTGGGAATTTGCGCTTAACATGCCCAGTGCATCAGTTGCTTTCTTTCGAACATGCGGTTCTGGTGCTTCCAACACAGGAAGCAATTTCTTCACAAGGGCGGGGATACCTATCCCAATTGTCCCCAAGGCATCAGCAGCACAAATGCGAACACTTCGATGCTCATCTTGTAAGGCATTTATGAGACTATCTAATATCTCTTGCCTTCCATCACGCAAAGTGCCCAGTGCAACAGCAGCTCGCCTGCGCAACTCAGGATCTCTATCCCGTATTGCCAACTGCAAATCATCAGCCGCCATCTTCTCGCCAGTGCCCAAAATTCCCAATACATCTACCGCCTTTCTTCTCAAATCACTTTCTTGGCTTTGCAAGGTAGTTGTCGCAAAACTAACAGTGTGTTTCACAAAACCTGAAACTTCGGTAGCCCCTAAGGAACGCAGTGCGCTAACGAGGTGATCTTGAAGAGGCTCGAACTTTGCAGAACCCTTAGCATCAAAATAGATTCCTAACAAGCTTCGCACCAAACGATTCGTGAAAACAGGGTCCAGCACTGTGCAATCGCAAATGACTTTCGCAGCAAATAGCAGGTCGCGATGCAAAACATCCTCATATTTAGATCGTTCAAAGTAATTGGCTTTCGCATCTTCACTTTCAGCAAGGATACTTGTGCGCAATAGATCAATAGCATCTTCAGGATAATCACTGCTCACGAAGGATATCGCAAGTACTATAGGTTCTTCCCAACGCGGCTTATGTCGATGTTCGTAGATTCGCTTTACTGATTCATTTCGTCTTCTCACCAGCTCGCGAGCGGCAAAGTACTCTTCAAAAGTCAAATGCATGAAGCCGTATTGCTTAGGCGCGCGTTCTACTAGCAATCCTGTATGCTGGCGCACACGCCGGAGGAAATCATCAATAGCCTGTTCTATCTCTAGGTCATCTGTGGTTACTCCCCGGGTAAGCGCCAATATCTCAATGAGCCTACGTTTGATTTCTCGTTCGGGAGCAACACCTTTTGGTTTATTTTCATGCAGCCAATAGGCAAGCGGCCCCAGTAATCTTAATGCCTCACTTTCGGTGACTATATTCTCTCTACTAAGGCCACGAGCTAGTTCCCAGTCCTCCAAGAGGGTTTTCGCTGCTAATTCATACAATTCGACTCGGCGGGATGGCAATCTAGTTCCATTACGATGAATAAGGGCGATGATGGTTAACATCAGCGGATTGGCAGCTAGGCGTTGAACACCAAGACTCTCGTCTATGGATGTTAGAATGCCAACAATTTCAGCAGACGAACGTTTTTGAATTTCCTCAATTGACACATCAGGAGTCAACGAACGTTCAGCAGCAGGGCACCAACGATGCAGAAATTTCTCGATTTGTGATCGATCCATCGGACGAAGCGTAAAATGAACAAAATCACCAACTAATGGTGATTCTCTATAACCCGCAATCCTACTGGTAACTACAATTTGATTACTCGTATTGCCAGCGACAAACTGTTCAATTCGACGAACGATATCGGTACGATTGCTTGCCTCCACAATTTCGTCAAGCCCATCGAGTAGGATGATAGCTTTTCCATTGTCCAGTATATACTCAAGAACGGCTGCAAGATCATCTCGCGAAGTTGGGACATCACCAAAGCCATCAAGAATGAATGCTCGCAATGTTAGACTACGATTTTTTAATACCGCATCTGCATAATTAGCAATGCGCAGTAATATGGGAATGTGCGTTAATCCGTAATCCAGTCCTTCATTGTCCTTTACTCTCTCATTATTGGCGACTAATCGCTTATCAATACAACTAGCAAATTGTTTTGCCAAAAATCGTAATAAGGTAGTTTTGCCAGTACCCGGATCTCCCAAGATAATCAGGCGCGTATTTTCCCGAACTGCAGTAGCTAATTCAATCGGCTCCTGGCGTAGGTACGCCTCATTGATTGTTTCTGTATGGACCTTATCTTCGGCCTCCGACTCGCCAAGCATATTTCTTGCATCAGCCAGCATTTGCCTCCGCGCTATGCCTGCATCTATAGTTAGAACGTCTGGCTCAATGTTTAATGAAACATACACATCGTCCAACTTGAGTGCTACAGACCGCCGCGTTTGCATAATTCCACGCGGATCAATGTAACTATTCGCTTCAATCAGGTATTGGAGATATTTATTGCAGGCGTCACGAAGCTGTTTCGGGATAAAGGATTTGTTTCCACCAAATTTCGGTGGTTTGCCGATCCTAGGCAATTTCCTCTTCCCAAATAGGTTTGCCAGCAAATCTTGGTATGCATCTTCATCATATGGATCTCCTCGGAAATCAAGATATGACTTACCTAGGAGCCAAGAAGATGCTGACTCTCTCCATTCTCCAAACCTTAGTAGTGGTATAAACTTCTCATCTTTTCCATACGCCAGCACCTCTGAACTCATGGTGTTCCCTTCATACCCTACCCCGCCTAATCGTTGATTCGACCTAATCCTGTAGTTCGGGGTACACACAATTAAGACAAAATCATTCTCCCGAACTGACCGTTCCATAAACTCAGGTATTTGAGCTCCTGGGCTAATTCCCCACTTGTCAATCATTGTCTCTACTCCATCCTCTCGGAGGCGAGTAGCGAGCCTTTGTACCCATTCTTGGTGGAGCTTGTCATCCCAAGAATACGAGATGAAGACTCTGGGTCTCTTTTTCTGCATGGTTCACTTCCATTCAGCCATTCACAAGATAGGCGTAAAAAAGCTCAAATAGAGTCGCATCGTGCTTAAGTTCGCTGTTTGAGTGATTTTACACCTTGCTAGCAGTTTGTCGGAGAGACAGTGCTTTAGCACTAAAAATCAGGATACCCAGTAAAAAAAGTGGGGATTCAATTGCTGATTGATAAAGGATAAAGCCTTCCATCGTTTTTTTATGGCGCTACTCACACTTTACGTTGTCATCAGGACATGGAGCCACTTGAGATTGAAAGCCAGACAAACCAAACACCATTCACCAGCAACCTTTTTCAAGCCGCGCAAAGAAAACTGGCGGAATCCCAGAATTTCTTTGATGATGCCAATCACGGACTCCACAGTGCATTTTCGCAGACGATATATGGCTTGCCAAATTTCGGTTGAAAGTTTATACGCCATTTTTTCCAGTGGTGTCGCATGCTCAGGCGGTAGGGGGAATGTCTTTCCAAGCAGGGTATTCAAGTCTTTGTGATGGGCTTCGCGTCCGATGGCGATATAGGGTTCTATCTTACGTTGTTCAAGTGACAAAATATTGGATTCGCTGAAAAAGCCATTGTCCAAGACAGCCGCAGCACGTTGACCCAAACGAGGAGAGAGTGCACCCAAGGTCGGTTCGGCTTCGCCTTTATCATTGGGATGATTGGATAAAGAGCTGGCAACAATCAGCAGGGTGTCTTGATCTACCGCGACTTGAACATTGTAGTGCTGATCAAATCCCTCATTCGTACTGTTTTTCATAATGCGTGACTCAGGGTCTGTGAAATTGTATTGGTCCCTCTCCCAGGGACCGGCTTCGGGCGGTTGGGGCGCTCGCCCGCGCGGTCGTTTGCGATGTTTGTGTGCTTTTGCTTCTCGTTCCCGCACTTTTTCATCATATTCAGCTTTCTCTGCTGCATAACGTTCCTGGGCCCTGGCTTCCAACACGGCTTTCGCTTGTGCCAGATTCTCCAAACGTTCCTTGCGGAGGGTCATCTCATCTTGAATGACCAAGGTTTCTGGCAATAAGATTTCCCTTGATCCGCTTGTTCTCCCAATTGCATCAATGCACCAACTTCTGCTCGCAATTTTGTTTCCTATTGGAGCAACTGCCCATAACTGACTGCATGGCTTTTGGAGGCATCCGCATGAATCCTGCTCCCATCCAAACTGAGATTGCCTAACTTTAACTTTCCTGCCAACTTTGCTAACATCAAGATCTGCACGAACAAGTCTTCCAACTCTACCAAAATGTTGTCCGAAAGTTGGCAATCGTATCGTGATCCGGATGTAGTCCGCCTGCTACATACCGAAACCCCAGGTTTTCGTAGCTCGCCTTTTCGATCCTGCGTGAACTGATTTACCTGTCGCATACCCATAAAACAGCAGTCCCAACAATACTTCCGGTGCAATCGCCTCACCACCTCTTTCGGTATAGCCATCATAAATCTTGTTCAAGTCGATTTGTGAGATAATATCCACAACAAAACGCGCCAAGTGATCCGCGGGAAGCGCATCGCCCAGTTGGATTGGTGTATTTAGCGTGCCTTCGTAATCCGGTGTCCAAACTTTTCGGCTCATGCTTCAAGTCTACCAGTTTGTTCTCCGACAGCCTGCTAGCAGGTAAATTGGAAGCCGAGGCAGTCATGTTATTAACATTTATGATTTTAGATTTTGGTGTAAAATCAGGCTAATTACGGTTCTGAAGGAAAGAGGGTAAGAAGCGATGGGCGACCTACGTGCAAACACCGACGTTATGCGCAACGGAGTTGGTACAATATCCACAAGCGCGGACACAATTGCGCAGGTAGCGAACCGCATTGGCAACCTGAAAAACCACCTTGGCAGTGCATACCAAGGGCAACTGCGTGATAAGGTGGAACCAATTCTTTCGCAAGCAGTGGGCGAAGGTAACCGCCTGCAAGGTCAATCGGGACAATTCAGTGGAAGCTTGGATTCGCTTGCCGGGCAGATCGATGCCGTCATGCAGCAGCGCGGGATGGCAGTCATTGGCGCGCCGGTAACGACAGTCTCCGGATCGCCGGTGGGAAAACTCTTTGGCAGGGCAAGCCAGCTGGTCACAGGATTTGTTGCAGCAATCCTGACCGGGATCGGTATTCGCACGGCTCCCCCTGTGACCATCATCCCTTCCAAGCCAGCGCCGACTCCGACCAACCCCCCGGCAGGCTTAGACCGATCAAAAATAATTGATCGCACAACTAAAACTCCCTTATACAATCCGAATACAAAAACTGGAAATTACTCAAAAGGTCGCGGTGGGGCCATAGATTCTATCGTAATTCATGGCACCGGTGGATCAACTGCGACAGGTGCAATTTCTACACTTCAGAACCCCAGTAAAACCGTAAGTGCTCATTATGTGGTAGACAAAGATGGAACCATTTACCAATTGGTGAAAGAAGAGGACACGGCCTATCACGCTACCTGGTTTAACAGCAGGTCAATTGGTATTGAAGTCGTTCAAGCCAAGCTTGAAAAACCAACAGATGGTAATTATTACGAACCTTATACACCTGAACAATTAGCAGCTACAAAGGAACTTGTGCTTGATATTTCCAGGAGATATGGTATTCCGCCCGAATCAATCCTTTCTCATCAGCAAGTCGACAAGATGGCCAAAGACTCAGGTTTGCTAAAGCCAAACTGGTCCGGTAAGGTGGATGGCGGCGAATCCCTTGAAGAGCTTCGGAATTATGTAAAATAAAGCAAGGGCTTTGCCAGCGGAGAAGTTGTTTATTATGGACACGAGTAGATTCTTTCAAACATTGCGGGCACCCCGATGTCATATCTGCGAGTAAATACCGATGTGATGCGCAACGGCGCAGGGAGCATCCGCGGGAGTGGAGAGAAGATCGCGCAGACTGCAAACAAGATCAGCAGCCTGAGCAGCCAGGTGCCCGACAGCTATGATGGACAACTGCGAGACCAGATACTACCCATTCTCTCGTCAGCGGTTGGAGAGGGGACGCGCCTGCAGGGTGAGGCAGGACGGTTCAGCGGGAACCTGACTTCTCTCGCCGGGGAGATCGATACCGTCATGCAGTTGAACGCCGGCATCATCTCCGAGGTTGCGGTCCCCACTACCCAATCTTCACTTATGAAGTTTTTTGCCCGGGTCGGAGTAGGAGGTATTGCTGTCGTAATTTGGAATTGGCTGCATCCTGAACGCTATACTCCAACTACCCGGATCGATGGTACTTCACCGCCGCCGGCTGTGCCGAGCGATCCGGTCGTCGAGAGGTTCAAACCGAATTCACCGGTCAAATATAAATATGACGTCAGTGCAGATTACCCCAAATACGGGGATGGCAAATTACACCCCGGGATCGATATTCGGCCGCCGACCGGTGTAACAGGCGCTATTCCCATCAATCCCATTGGACCGGGGAAAGTCTGCAAGGTCGGTTACGATGAGGACGGGTACGGCAACTACATCGTGGTCGAACATACCCTGCCTAACGGCGAGAAAGTCTATTCTCTGTACGCTCACCTGGCTGAAAAGCCAACCTGGAAGGCGGGTGACAAAGTATCCGCAGACGACGTCCTGGGGAATATGGGCAGTACAGGCCGCTCTACAGGCAAGCATCTTCACCTCCAGATCATGAAGGAGGATCATGTTTCCACGGATTTTTCGAAATTCGATCCAAATGGCAAAGTGAATCCGAGTGACCCCAACAGCATCACCTGGGAGCAAAAGATGAAACAGGAAGTCTATTCGCCTCATGATGTGCTGAATGGCACAGGTGAAGCCCAGGGCTGGTCTTTCCAGGAACCGGTATAAGATATGGCTAGCAGCAGTACTTACTTTTCACCGATCGAGTTATGGTTTTTATTCAGCCAGTACGCGCCTGCAACCATTATCGGGCTTCCCGATCCCACGCTGGGATTCCTGGCAGATGAAATCCGGGAAATGGTTTCTCAGGCACAGAAGAGCCTGCAGGCGCGGGGCATCGTCCAGCCCGGCACGAACGGCGGCTGGGCGATCCGTGAACCCTATTTGGGGCTGATACGCGGCGTTGCCAGCCCGGAGCATACGATCCTGGTGACCCGCCAGGATGCAGGCTCTGCTGAGGTACTGCAGTCCTTTCACTTCACTGCGAAAAGCATCCTGGCGTTATGGGAAAATGGGCCCGGCAAATACTTGATCGCTGAGATCAAGCAGGCTGACGAGATCGGTGATTTCCTACTCGGGGCGCTGCTCGCAAACGTCTATGTCCAAAGAGATGAGCCGGCCGTCACCGTCTCAGGCAAAAATCTCGCCAAAGCCCATGCCCACCTCGAGAACGGTCAGGGAGGGCGGGTAAAAGCTCTCTTCTGGGATTCGTTCCAGGATCCGGAGCAGGCGGAGCGCTTTGTGCAGGCGATCCTTCAGCCCATTACGCGTCTGTCGCTGATCGCCTTCCTGCGACGGGATCAACCGGAGCTGTCGGCCACCCGAGGCTTCTCCGCCATCGCCGGCGATGAGGATATCTGGCTGCTGACACCGGAGAACGAGCGGGCGGATATCGTCCGGGTAAAGAGTGTGACCAGAATGAACCTGGAAGAAACCATTCACTCCTTTCTTCCCAAGCAGGAGTTGGCTCGATGAACCGTTTATTCGTAAAGATTAAGACTGACCCCAGGCTCAAGGGCACGCTTTTCGAGATCTCCCGGAAGAGTAAGGTGAGCGACATTCTGGATCAGATGGTTAACAGCATGGCCGGCTTGCCAGGAACCGGGGAAGAGAACGCCACCCCGGACTATCAGATGATCCGCTTGGGCAGCCCAAAACGGATTTTGGAAAAGAGCCTAACCCTTGCCCAGACCGGCGTGGGAAACAACGACACTCTGCTGATCACGACCGACGCGGAAGCCATCCTGGGCCAGGGTTTGTTCGAGTTCGAAGCGCTGTCCTTGGAAGGTCAGTACGTCTCGGTCCAGGACATGCGCGCGCCTCTGCGTATGCCTCTCAAGAGGATCCATGCTCGGCGTGACAGGAAGCCGGCGATGGCCGAGCCGAAAGCCAGTCTGCCTGCCGGGATGGAATCCAAGCCATCACAGAAATCATCGCCCGAAAGCCAGGAACCGGCGAATCCGTTCGACTTCCAACCCCTGGGGCTCGACCTCTCCGGCCCTGCCGATAAAACAGGTTCATCCGAGGAATCGAAACCGGGGTTTGGCACCGGCAAAAAGAAAAAACCGGGTCTTCGAAAAGCTGAGTAACCCCTCTCATGTAACCAGAGTGCTATCAGGATGTCTTAAATGCATATACAGAGAAGCTCAGCCTCACTCATCGGTCCGCCTCGGCAATTCCGGAAACCCCATTCCGGCTCGATCACAGCTCACATTGGCAGGTAAATATGTCTCCGTTCCGAACGATAATCCAATGGATCACCCCACCCGAAACACGTCCCATCGTGAGCTCATTGTTCGCGCAGGCGCAGCAGGTTAGAGAAGCCAAAGGCCAGGTGCAAAAGGTGCGGGCTGAACTGGACAGCACCTGGAACGGAGGCGGAAAAAAACAGTCCTTCATGTCGCAGCTTGATGCGCTCATCCGGGAATACGAGCGCTATGCCGACAGTCTAGAGTCCAAGGCCGGCCAGATCGCACGCGTCACGGTCTGGATAGAAATCAAGGAATGGTTCGAAGAGATCATTCCAGGCCCATAGCACTCGATACACCAGGAGCAGAAAAATGCCTGAAATCATCATTCCGATCGACATGTTGTTCGAGACAGCCCGGGAGCTTTCCAAAGGTGGGAAGAGCACGGCTGACCTTCAGCATGAGCTGGACAAGAAGATGAAAGTCCTGGAGGAATCCTGGAGCGATTCTGCAAACCAGCGCTTCTTCACGTATTATCGCGAGCTCGATCTGCAGCTGGGTGCCTGCAGCGAGATCATGAGTACCATGGCGCGCGAAATGGAAGCGATCGCCCAACGGTTTGCCGCCTTGAACAAGGAATGAGCGTTCACGTGCCCTGCGAGGCTCGCGCTTTGCAACGCATGTTCAGATCGTTAACCCAAACACACTTTCAAAAAGGAGTTCAAAATGCCAGATTATGTTGTCAATACAGATGAGTTGCGCCGTGCCGCTCAGCAATTGGTGAATAAAGCCAACGAAATGCGCTCTGCCGTCTCCACAGTGGACTCAGCCATGGCGCCGGCTCGCTCCATGAAAGCTCCTCGCGTTGCAGAGGATATCCAGCAATGGGACGCCATCAAAGCCAGCCTGCAGAAGATGTTTACCGAAGCCGATGCAGCCTCCAAGATCATCAATACGACGGCTACCGACATCGACACCGTGATGAATTAAGTTGTAATCGTTCCCGTTGGTCCCTGGCTGGCATTGTCAGTTGAAGAGAACCAAGCGAACCCAAACCCCATGGAAATGGATCCATAGACCATTTCCTGGGTTTGGGCGAACAAAGCTGATCTGCTGGCCCGCGGACGTGGCTCTTTCAACCTGCGCAGTTTCAGGGTGGATACGCCGACCTGAAGGTGATTCGATCTGCATTCCAATCCAAAGATCAAAATGATTGCGTCGAAGCGCAAGCTCCTGTCATAAAGCCTCCACCAGCAAGGGTTCATTATCATGGAATTCAACCGCCCGCCTCGCATCCAGCAAACGCTCGAATTCAGGGAAATCGTCGTCCCGGCTCCCAAGGCCTTACCCACCAAGCCAAAGATCAGCTGGCTGACGTTAACGCTTCCGCTGGTGGGGACGATGCTGGCGGTGGGCTTGATGGTGGCCTTCTACGGTTCCACCTCAGGGTTTTCGGTGCTCTTTTTCCTTCCCATGGTGCTTGCCTCCGTGGTCGCCTCGATTGTGACCAGCGTCCGGGAAAAGAAGGATTATACGAAGCAGCTCGAGAAGGAAAAAGCTGACTATGCCGCCGTGCTCGACCGCAAGGAGACCGAACTGGCGAGCCTGGTCTCTGAGCAAAGGAAGATCTTGGAGAGCCAAAACCCGGACCTGGCGGAATGCGCCAAATGGGTCGCTCAAATGAATCCGCGCCTGGGGGAACGCAGACCAACGGATGCGGATTTCTTATCCTTCCGCTTTGGCACGGGCAGGCAAAAAGCCGGGCTGGAGATCAAGCCGCCGAGCGAGGACGGCCGGGATGAAACCTTCCTCGCCGAATACACCCGGGCGGATAATCTCGCGGATCGCTTCGGCTGGTTCGGAAATGTACCCGTCATGACCAGCTTCCTGTCCACGGGATGTTTGGGGGTCGCGGGCACTCGAGACCAAAGCCGCCAGCTGGTGCGGGCGGCCCTCGCGCATCTCCTCACTCATCACTGGCCTCAGGAAATGAATCTGGGCGTGATCTGTGACTCGGTGGGTGTCGTCGACGAATGGAAATGGCTAGACAAACTGCCCCACCGTACTCAGATCTTCAGTCCGGCTGTGCTGGACTTCGGGGACCCGCTGCAGAAAGGCCTGGAAACCCTGGAAGTGGAATTGCACCGCAGGCAGGCATTGTTGTATCACCAGAGATCGCTCAGGCAGGAGGAAACGGGGCAAGTGCCGTTCCTGCCTGCCGTCGTCATGGTGTTCGACCATATTGATTCGATGTACGAACGGGCGGCATTCTCGATCATTCTGCGGGAGGGCCGGGCGCTGGGTATGTATGGGATCATTCTGGTGGACCGTTTCGAAGACATCCCTGCCGAGTGCGGCGCGGCACTGGAGATCAAGGAGAACCGGGTTTCATACCGGGAAACCGGCGCCGGAAAAATCCCTGTGGAAGATATCAAAGCGGATGCCTTCACCAAACAGGACATAGAGAATTTCTCCAGCGGCTTGGCTGCTATTCAATGGTCGCTGCCTTCCGATGCCACAGAGCCTCCTTCACGCATCAGCCTGTTAGAATTGTTCGGCGCTTCCGATCCCGAGACTCTGCAGGTCCAGAGCGCTTGGGATGGAGACCATCCCTTCCACTATCTCAGAGCTCCCATCGGACGCCTGACACCCTCTGCGGATCTGATCTTCGACCTGAATGAAAGCGGCGGCAACCGGGAGGTTGGCAAAAGCCCGGAGAACGACGCAGAGACTCACGGTCCGCATGGCGTGATCGGCGGCATGACCGGATCGGGGAAGAGTGAGTTGCTGCGGACGATCATCCTTTCCCTTGCCATGACGCACCATCCTTACGATATCAATTTTGCGCTCATCGACTACAAGGGCGGTGGGGCGTTCAAGGATCTCGAGGATCTGCCCCATGTCGTTGGGGTCGTAACAGACATTGAAAATCACGCAAACTATGCCGGGCGCGTCATCCAGTCGCTGAGCGGCGAGATCAATACTCGCAAGCAGATCCTGGCTGAGGCGCAAATTACCTCCGGTCTGCAGCGTCCGCACATCGATGATTACCGCAAGCTGGAAGTCAAGCGTCCCCTGCCCCGCCTGATCATTATCTTTGACGAATTTGCAGAATTCAAGGATCAACATCCCGAGGAATCCCAAAAGCTGATCAACATTGCACGTCAGGGGCGCTCGCTGGGTGTACACCTGATCCTGTGCACACAAAATCCTGCGACGGCGATCGATGATCAGGTCCGTCAGAATTCGAAGTTTGCGATCTCGCTGGGTGTGAACTCCCCGGATGACAGCCGGAACCTGATCGGGATCCCTGACGCCTTTGGCTTGCCGCCGGGCATGGCGTTCATCTTTGTCAAAAGTCCCGAGAAATTCCGGGTCGCTTTCTCCGGGAGCAAACTCGCCTCCGGGAAATATGCCGGGAAAACCGAGGCACAGGCGATTGTGCAATTATTGAGTGAGACGGCCAAGCAGCTCGGCTTCGAAACACCGTCGCCGGTGTGGCCGGCACCCTTGCCAGAACGTCTTTATCTGCCCGACCTGCTGGAAAAGATAGAAGAAAGCGGCTTCAGGGCTGCCTGGAATGGCAGCGATTGGGAATCGTCCAATTTGAAACCGTTCGGTTATTTGCTGGGTCACTATGACGATCCCATTCATCAAAGCCAGCCTTTGCATGTTTTCGGCTCACCCGGCACGAACCAAAACCTGCTGGCATTCGGCGCCTCGCAGTCCGGCAAAAGCACCTTACTGCTCACGCTGGCGATCGGGATTGCACGGACCTATACACCCGCGCAGGCGCAGATTTATTGCCTCGACCTGGGAGGGCACAGCCTGCTGTACAAACTGCGAGACCTCCCGCACGCTCCCCTGGAGGGTGCCATCATCAATGGAAACGACCGTGAACGAATAAACAGCCTCTTTAGTTTCCTGCGCAGGCAGATCGCCAGACGCAAACAGCAATTCCAGGATAATAATGACGCCGCCGGGGAAAGCCAGGAGGCTTTGCCGGGCAGCCAGCTTCCCTTGATCTACATCCTGATCGATGGCTTGACGTCCCGGTTCACAGATCAAATGGATAACTTCAACGATCAATTGGCTGAGGTCATCCTCGAGGGGCAAAGTGTTGGGATCAATACTATCATTACAGCCAATGTGTACCAGGATATCAATTTCAGGATTTTTTCCTATATCACCAATCGCCTGATCCTGCGCCCGGTGGAAAAGACCCAGGTGGATAATGTAGTGGAAGGCATTCCGCCCCACCTGCTGGAGCTGGTACTCCGGCCCGATCTTCCCCCCGGCCGGGGCCTGGTCGGCGGCCGGCTTGCACTGGAATTCCAAACCGCTCTTCCGGTCCAGGGTCTGAGTGATGAGGAGCAGGGCTATTACCTGGACGATTTGATCTCGTACATGGCAAATGCCTGGGGCGACCGGCCCCGCCCTTCCAGCATACGGGTCTTGCCACCTCATCTCACTACAGATGATCTGCAGTCGGAAGTCGAACAACTCCAGGCGCAAGAAGGTTATGCGTTGTCAGAGCTGCCCATCGCTCTCAATCGGGATATGAGACCTTGCGGGTTTTCCCTGCTGAACGATGGGCCGGCGTTTTTGGTCACCTCGGCGGCACCTCGGCAGGGGAAGACCACGCTGATCCAATCCTGGGTTTCCGAGCTGGCTGCAAAGTATTCGCCTGCCAAATTAAAGATCTTACTGATCGACTTCCATACGCATGCACTGCGGCGCTTATCGAAATTGGCTCACGTGCCGAGCGAATGGTTCGTTGCCCGCCAAAAACAGCTGGAGCCTGCACTGAATTCTCTAAAGGACGAGATTGTCCTCCGGGGCAATCTGCTTGAAAAGAGTTACCAGGACGATCCGGAAAATTTCGATCCCGGGCAATTTCTCCAGGATGAAGGCCTGATCTTGGTCGTGATCGATGACTACAATACATTTCGTCTCAAGGCGCCGCAAAGAGAACTCTTGAAGGAGTGTATGGTGCTGGGCGAGGAATGCGGGGTACGACTGTTGATTGCCGAGACCAGTAGTCTGCTGGGGTATCCCAGCTATGACGACATCCTGATGAATACTACTCGGAGCGGCTGCGGCATATCCTTGGGCGGATTTGACAGTCTGGAAACATATTTCAATCAGGCGAAAATCAGCGCGGCGGAAAAGACGCAGGACTTCCCAACAGGGAGAGGCTATATTGTCAGGCAAGGCCGCGGACATATAGCGCAATTTGCAACTTGTTGTCCTGGCGACAAGAAGTTGGAAGATGTTCTCAGGGAAAAGATCGTCGAGATCAACAAAAAACACAGTGGCACCAAAATGTAGTTGATGCCGACAAATCATATCTGGCAATTCACTATTAAGGAGGAAGGCAATGTATCAGAATGAAGCCACATCAAATAACAAAGCACTGGTGATATTCCTATTGGATGTTAGCGGAACAATGGGTAAACCTATGGGAGGACAAACGCGCATTCAGGTCGTTCAAAATGCTTTAAAAATGACCATTACTGAAATGGTACAACGTTCACTTAAGAATAAAGAACTCAGACCACGGTATCGAATTGCCATGATTGCATATTCCGATGAGGTATACGATATTTTCAAAGGCGTTAAGCGCATTGATGAAGTCGCCAAGAAGGGGATTCCGAAACTGGAGCCTTTAAATCGCACGGACATGACAAAAGGATTGCGTTACGTTAAACAACTTCTGGAACAGGAAAAAAACAACATCAGCAAGGATTGTCCAGCGCCTTTAGTCATTCACATGACCGACGGTGAATTTACAAGTCGAGATGACCCAGAACCTGTAATTAGAGAAATTCAACAAATAAAGGTCGATGACGGCAATGTTTTGGTCGAAAACTTGTTTGTTTCTGATGAACTCAAAGTGTCTATTCCGGACACAACTGCCTGGCCTGGCTATAAACTTGGGGACGACGTGGGCAATCAGTATGGAAATAGGCTGCTATCCTTTTCATCTCCACTCCCGGAAATGTATCGAACTGTGATGAGCGAGTTAGGATATTCTATTCAACCGAACACGGTTATGATGTATCCGGGTGTGAAACCTGAGTTTGTTCAAATGGCCTTTGTTATGAGTACAGTAAGCCGAGGGCCTGAATCAGGTGGTCCAAAGAAATGGGAAGACGATCCGGAATGAGCACAATCTAATCCCTCAGCTATGCAACTCATATTGGTCGAGCGAGCAGTATCGCGGAAACTACGATGCACTTCAAATGGCTCTTAAGTATTGTGAAAGAAGGTCTAGATGGCTATTCTTGAACTTGACCAAGCTTATGAAACCCCCGTAACCGAATATCAGCGCGGTCCCTTTAGGCTCCGCTACGCATATGCACGTTCAAAGGATTGTCAGGATAGCGGCGAACGCGGACAAGACTACTTGGTCTGGCGTGTCGAACCAGCTCGAGCCGCATTTGCATTGTGTGATGGGGTCGGCCAATCCTTCTTTGGAGGCCTGGGTTCACAGATTGTGGGCGAGGCGTTAATTGAATGGTTGTGGAAATTGCCCTTAGACAACGCGATAAAAGAAAATGAAACTAAGAAGTTAGCCCAACAGCTTCGCGACCTGTTGGATTCTAAAAAGTCAAGTGCGACCAAAATCATTCAAGAGAAGGATCTACAATCAGTTGAGTCTGATATCATACGTGATGCACTTGAAGCAAGAAAGCAACAAAGGGGGACACAGTCAAACTTTGTTTGTGGATTCGTAGATCCTCCGAGTCAACACCGTCCAAAAGGTCTTGTCATGTTATTCTGGTTGGGTGACGCAAAGATCCAACTTTGGCAAGCTCAGACAAACAAGAGTTCTCTACTCGAAGCATCTTGGAATAAGCAAGAGGGATGGTCAAGCAAATTTGGTACTTTCGGCGAAATCCACGCTTTCCAAGGAACGGCAGAAGTTCTCGATTGCATAATTGCCCACTCAGATGGCGTTGATTCCTTACAAAAGAAGATTTCTCCCGATCTATCAACTGAAAAACTGCAAACCGGCTTGGGAACACTGGGTGGTGATGATGTTTCATTCTTGGAGTTGCGCATGCTATCAACTTCTTCAGATATTGAAGATGATTTAGTCAGCGTTGTGCGAAACACTCCAAATATTCCAGTGAAAGTAATAAAGCAGATAGAAACTAAAGTTCACACGACAATAAAGACTGTTGAGATCGGAAGAGTACCTGCTTGGGCCAAAATAGTATTTCCGTTGGCGATGATTCTTACCGCAGTAATTGCGTATTTTGCTGGACTCAGGAGTCTTCCTGAGTCCCCGCCACCAATAGCGACGACGAACACACCGAGCAACATTTATGTTCCGCCTATACCCACATTAACAGCAACACCTACGGAAACCGCTGTAGAAACTCTTGTGGTAGCGACATCCGAATTCGAAGGTGCATTTCTAATCTCAGCGGACTCCCAACCAATTCCAGTTGTGGTAAATGTATGTATGAATCTGGATCCAGCCGTAGCTGCTGCTCATGCAAATTTTGAGGTTCACGGTCCCTACGTTCTTACCGGGTACTCATCGATGAGCTGTGAAGGTGAAAAGGTTATCCTAATAAGAGATGGAGCACGCCACCCTGTAAGAGGCGATATTTTGAGTGTTAGAGTGGATCTAATTCCCAGTTCACCATCACAATAGGATTTTAAGAATGACAGGAGTCGGAAATGTTCAATGATCCTAAGGTTGACGAAACCATTACGCTACAGGGCAAATCATATCAGTTCATTCAGGTCCCTGGAGCACAGGGAATTGTGTATGCAGAGCTTGGTAAAAAAGCAAAAGTCTATCGGGTTGTACGAGGCAGCAAAGCTTATGCATTAAAAGTATTTAAACCGGCCTACCGAACTCCTCAACTTCTAAAGAACACAGCTCATATCTTGGCCCAACAAGAAGTTCCAGGTTTATCAGTAGCAGAACGCACTATTATTACACCTGAGAAATTCCCGAATGTGATTCAGGTTCATCCAGAATTTACCTATGCCATTTTGATGCCTTGGATTGAGGGCAAGTCATGGGCAAATTATGTAATTAGTAAAACAGCGACCACCAGAAACGAAAGCATTCGTTTAGCAAAGGCTTTCGCGCAAGCTATCTGTGAATTGGAAAAACGCAATATAGCACATTGTGATCTTTCGGGTGGGAATTTTATTTTTTCAACGGCTTTCAACGATGTAGAATTCGTTGATATAGAAGAACTTTATGGACCAGATTTCCCAAGACCTGATATTCTCCCGGCCGGCACTAGTGGGTATTCGCCAGATTGGGTAAAGGAAAAAGGGCTGTGGGGGGCCAACGCAGACCGTTTTGCCGCAGGTATTCTTATCTGCGAAATCCTAGCATGGCAGTTTGACGATATCCGTGTTGCTACCAGCGGTGGTGATGCCTTTTTTGCCGAGGGCGAATTAGGCCATGCGTCAACGCGCTATAAATTGCTGGAAAAACGATTAGCGGAAATACATCCGGAATTAGCAGTGCTTTTTCGAACTGTCTGGCGAGGCAAGGACGCATCTGAATGTCCAAGAATCTCTGAATGGAAAACAGCACTCGATCAGGTTGCTAGCACTTCATCCGAACCGAATTGGGGATGGGAGTCGCTTGACTTACCCCCTGAGATTGATCAGGCTGGAAACACAAACCAAGAACGGAGCAGAACGGCAGGCCAAGATTCAGATATTCCCATCAAGAGACCATTCCAAGAGGAATCCGGTACAAAACATGAGTCAGAGGACATAGTGGTGACTGCCAATGAATGGCCGGCAAGCGGAAAGAGTCGAAAGGATTTATTGATAAGAATATTTTCAATTTTTGCCTTAGTCGGAACAATACTGTTCCTGCTAATTCTGGTGTTTGGGAATTTCATTGATCAGATATCCCGTATCTTTAGGGAGCAAAGTGGCCTTCTTCTTGGATATATGGTGACTAACTCCATATTAGGATTATTGGTTGGTAGTGTACATGCGTGGATCTTTAGAAACAACATTAGAGCGTCGCATGTTTGGCTTTTTATTTCGGCTGCATTTCTTGGTGGTGCGATTGGCGGAGTCATTACGGGCTTCCTGACTAATTTGGGCTATGTAACCACCTCCTATATGGCAGGGGCTATTATAGGGAGTATTGGTGGCTCATTGTCCAGCTTAGGACAAAATCTGTTCATGCGTAGTCAGGGCCAGCAAATCAAATGGTTTCTATTCAGCTTGTTGAGTTGGTTCGTAATTTGGATTATAGGCACCACTATCAGCTGGACCAATCAAACGGTTCCTGGAATGGCGGGTACAGCGGCCCTAATCATTCTTTTAAGCGGAGTTGCATTATCTGTGTTTCTGCATGCATACCCAGAGGTGGAATTCTAGCTTTGGAATGAGAGCTAAGTGCCGCCAACACAAGACTTGGAGCCGAAATGTTTAGCGATCCAAACATCGATGAAACTATTCAGCTAAATGGTAAGGTCTATCGTTTTAGCGAGGCTTCTAGTGCTCCCGGAATTGTTTACGCTGAAATTGGTCGCAAAGCAAAGATATATCGCCTTATTGATAATAAGAACGATGCTTTTGCGCTAAAGGTTTTCAAGGAGGCCTATCGTTCTTCAAATATAAGGGAGACAACAATTCAGATAACCACATATCAGGACATTGTAGGTTTAGCGGTTGCTCAGCGCGTGGTTATCGATCCCAAAAAGCACTCAGCAGTAATTAGACAGCATAAAGACTTCACCTATGCAGTGCTCATGCCTTGGATTGAGGGAAAAAGTTGGATTAACTTTGTAGCCGGAAAAATTCGAATAACGAGACATCAAAGCTGGTTATTAGTCCAGACACTGGCTAATACTATGGCGAGACTAGAACAGTATAACTTAGCGCATTGTGACCTATCAAGCAGTAACTTCATTTTCTCTCCCGACTTTTCCTCGGTTGAATTGATCGACATTGAAGATATGTTTGGCCCTAATCTTATTCCTCCAAGGGATTATCCTAAAGGGACTAATGGTTATGGACCGCCTTGGATACAGTCTAAGGGCATATGGGAGGCAACTGCAGATCGATTCTCTGCCGCCATCCTTATTAGCGAAATCCTCGGCTGGCAATTCAAGGATGTTCGGGGGGCAAGTCACGGGGATACTTTCTTTGCAGAAGCAGAATTCGGAAATGAGTCCAGGCGATTTAGATTATTAAGCAGCCGACTAAAGCATATCTATCCGCCACTATCCAGGCTATTTGAAACAGTCTGGTTTGCTCAATCACTAGAAGATTGTCCAAAGATCGAAGACTGGCAGGAAATGTTAACCGTCAGCAAGGACATGATTATCGAACAGCGACAACGGAAACCCCGCAAGCCAAGACAGCCGCGTCATAGTATTCAAGCAATTACAAAAGGGGCAGAAAGTGATTTTGATAGGTCCAGTAGAACATGGTGGGGCCTTATCTATTTCATTATGGTGATAAGCGGGTTTGCTCTTTTCCTGGCTACTCTGATGGCATTAGGATGATGTAATTAGTTTAGTTTCTGGTGCAAAAGACTTTTTTGCTGTCCAAATATGGTCTTGAGAGGTCAAACGAGCGCGCTTTAGCCATATATGGCGGTGCTTTTTACAAAGGAATCGAGTTTTGCACCAAAAACTTTAAGGAACTAGGAAAAAAATATGTTCATTGATCCTCACATCGGCGAAAGTCTCCAGATAAATGGTAAAAGTTACACCTTTTCAGAGGCGCCTAACGCTCCAGGTATTATTTATGCAGAAATTGGCCGAAAAGCCAAGGTATATCGAGTCATTAATGGAGGGCAATCATTTGCCCTAAAAGCATTTAAACCCAAGTACCGCTCGATTCATACCGTAGAGAATAGTCAGCGCATCTCGCAATATCAGAATGTCCCAGGGCTCTCCGTATCACAAAGGCATGTAATTACAGCGAAAAATCACCCAAGGGTTATTGGAGATCATCCAGATTTTGAGTTTGGTATTCTGATGCCTTGGGTAGAAGGCAAGAGTTGGTTTAATTATGTGACGGGGAAAGTCTTAATCAATAGACGAGAAAGCATATGCTTAACTCGAGCGTTGATCAATATAATTTACGATTTGGAGCGTCATGATCTTGCCCATTGTGACCTGTCCAGCAGTAATTTTATCTTCTCCTCGGATTTCAGCCATGTTGAATTGATTGACATTGAAGATATGTTCGGTTATGGGCTACAGGAGCCTGCCGAAAAACCCAAAGGTACTGGAGGATATTCCCCAAATTGGGCAAGCGCAGATGGGATTTGGGAAGCAGGAGCAGACCGCTTCTCAACTGCAATTCTAGTATGTGAAATCTTGGGATGGCAATTTGAAAATATCCGGGAAGCAAGCGACGGAGATGCCTATTTCGCAGAAGGTGAATTTGGAAATAAATCTAGGCGGTTTCGATTATTAAGTGAACGGCTTGAACAAATCCAGCCTGAGCTGGCGAATCTTTTCAAAACAGTCTGGTATTCTGAGTCTCTGGAAGAATGCCCGAAAATCGCCAAATGGAAGGAAATCGTAGACACGCTTGGGGAACCAGAGCTAGAAATTGCACCGTCGGTCATTGACTTTGGGAGTCTGCAATTGGAATGTAAGGGACAACTGCCCACTAGAAAAATCAAGGTCCGAAACACTGGTAGTGGTACTCTAACCGGATCCATAATATCCAATGTAAATTGGTTAAGCATAACTCCAAAAGAATTTGCCAATGCAGAAGGAAGTTATAGCGAACATTCTGTAACTTTATTGGCTAATTATCCAGATATGCATTCGTACAAGAGTCAGTTTGATGACGCGATTCATGTTTATGACGGCAATTCGACACAGCCTCTTTCCTGTAAATATGAAATCACAAAAAAAAATGGTGGAACAAAGTGGCTTTGGGTGTTGGGGGGTGCAATTTCCTTTTTGGCCATTTTGATAATAATTCTATCTCAGATGCCTCGGCAAACGGGCGGTTTCCCAAGTATTACGCCCCCTACTTCTGAAGTACCTAGTATAGATTCTTCAAGTCCATCACCAATACCAGTCCAGGAAGCGCCAACATATACTACCACTCTGCAATATTCCTCCAATCTGGATCAATGGAATATCACTTATTTCATGCCTGTGGGTATCGATCTCTCCCAAACAAAGTCGTCCAACGATTGGATTGAACCACAAGCGGCTGGAAACCAACGCTTTTTCGGTATTCTACACTTTGGAGAGAATACCCAAGTGGGAGTTATCCTTGACGTTTTGGATCAAGTTGAATCAAGGATGATCTTTTCCTTTGATGGGGACGTGGATTTCTCTGATAACTCAATCCTTATGACATCAGACCAAGTAATCAGTCAGCCGGTGGAATTCCAAATTACATATTCCGATGGCTCAGCAGAACCTTATGCTATCAAGGCTTACTATTTAACTGATCGAGCCCCAGGTGAATTACTGTACTATAGAGCATCTCTTCGTGAGGGAACTATACAGCTGCCTGATCAAACATTACCTATCGCGATTTTTGATGACAATGCCGATGGCTTGTATTCGGACCTTGAGAATATCGAGGTAAAGGTGGATTTGAACCTAGATGGTTTTGTGGGTGACGACGAAAGATTTTATGCGGTATCTCCCATAAAGATTGCTGACACATACTATAAGGTAGCTGAGATTAGCCCCTCCGGTGTACAAATTACTCTTCAAGAAGCCCAATTTGGACAGGTCATAGGTACGATTAACGATGCCACCTCTGGCAAACCAATTAGTAATGCCCAGATTACAACCTATCCTCTTGGACTTGTAACTGTGAGTAATACCGATGGGTATTACTCCCTTCAAGTTCCAGAGGGAAATTATTGGCAATTCGCCATCTTGTCAACGGGATATGTTCCAGAATATGTGTATCCACAGGAGCCAGTTGCTGCAGGGCAAGCCTTAGAACTTAATATCTCCCTTTCGCAACCATCTGGATTGACTCATGGAACTGTTCAGCTTCATGATGGTGACTCTTACCATTTCTTAGCGGGCACCACAGACCAATATAGCGGGGGCGACTTCTATTTCAGCTTCTCAGATGATGGCGCTCAATTTCTGGCCAACAATTATTACCAACAAGGCTTGATAGACCTCGGTTTTGATCCCAATATTGAATTAGATAGGGTAGAGCCGCCAGACTCGGGATATTACCAGTTTGGTGTGGATGCCATCATTGATCATGTGTACGTCTCCCTTGCAAAGGAAGGGGAAACCGGACACTATGTTATTTTTCGTGTCACTAGGCTGGAGCCGGGACAATACGTTGAAATTGAATACCATTATGATTGACATGTTCCGTGCTAGCAGTCCGAACACATAATTGCTGTTTCAGAAATTATCAGACATTGACTCAAACCGAATTCTCGTCGAAGAGCAGGCGTAGGCCAATACTCATAGCAGAAAAAGATTTCTGGGTTCCAGTTAGATGCTTCTGGCAGCGCTACACGGAACGACGGCAGAAGTTCGCATACTAGCCCATCGGTCATCACGCTACAATTGGTATGGGACAGGCACGGTTGGTTTCACCGTCCGTGAAAAATCCATGACCTCGAATTGACAATCTAGCCTAAGTCCAGAAAAAGAGGCTTTATGAATCTTCCTAGTAGTCTATCACTGATGAAAATTTAGTCTCTTGCGGGCTGTCCATGCAGTGAATACACTGGAAGTGGAGGGCAGCCCGATGAACACAAAATACCTTGTTGTTCTGAATGAAGAACAACGACAGCACCTTGAAAAGATAACCTCGTCTGGAAAAGTGCCTGCTCGACAAATGAAGCGAGCCCAGATTCTGCTCAAATCCGATGTGCAAACGAACTGGCCATATGAGCGGATCATGGAGGCCTTTGATGTGTCTGCCGTCACAATCGCAGCGGTACGAAGAGCTTTTGTAGAACAAGGTTTAGAGATTACTCTACAACGCAAGAAACCGGATCGAGAATATGAGCATGCTTTGGATGGTGAGGGCGAAGCGCATCTGATTGCTCTGGCGTGCAGTGAACCACCCACGGGCAGAAAGCATTGGAGTCTGCGTCTCTTGCAGGATCGGTTTGTGAAGCTGGGATATGTGGACAGAATCTCCTATGAAACCATCCGCCGGGTCCTGAAAAAAACGAACTCAAGACCTGGCTGAAAGAGATGTGGTGTATTGCGCCAAAAGTCAACGCAGCTTTTGTCTGCCAGATGGAAGATGTTTTGGAGGTCTACAAGCTGCCTTATAACCCAAACCGGCCCCTGATCTGTATGGATGAGATACCCAAGCAGCTTCTGGCAGACAAACAAGATCCGCTTGCGTGTCAGGTAGGAACGCCAGCCAGGCAAGATTACGAATACAAACGTAATGGTGTTGCAGACCTATTCATGCTCTTCGAGCCTCTTGCAGGCAAACGCTTTGTGGCAGTCACTGAAAAACGTAGAAAGGTAGAATGGGCGACCGTGATGAAGCAAGTGTCTGATAAGTTGTATCCACAAGCAGAAAAGATCATTGTCATCCTGGACAATCTCAACACTCACACGCCTTCATCCTTCTACGAAACGTTTGAACCAGAAGAAGCCAGACGTTTGGTGGAACGCTTTGAATTCCACTTTACGCCCAAGCATGGCAGTTGGCTCAACATCGCTGAGATTGAATTGAGTGATTTGGTGCGACAATGCCTTGACCGACGGATCCCGGACACGCAAGCACTCACCCAAGAAGTGCAGGCTTGGCAGCAGCAACGAAATGACGAGGTTGTTAAGGTGCGATGGCAATTTACTACAAACGATGCTCGTATAAAACTCAAACACCTCTATCCTAAGATTCAGGTGTGACACACCACTAAGTACAACCACAAAGATTATTTAGGAATAGCCCCGATCAACGACAAGGTTTTATCGGGTATCCGATTGTAGCGGTTGAAGAAATCATAGGAAGCAGAGATCAAATCCTTGAGTGTTTGAAAGAGTTCACAATGAGTGACTTCACGACGAAAATGACGCCAGAGCATCTCGATGGGATTGAGCCAGGGGCTATAGGTTGGCAGATAAAGCAGGATCAATCGTCCTGCTGCTCCTCGCACAACGGCTTCCACCTCATCATCTTGATGAGTATTGGCATTATCCCAAGCGACATAAATCGTTGCCTGTGGATGTTTATCCAACATGACTTCCAACAATTCTGCCACTTCTTTTCTCCGTTTTCGCCGACGAATAATCACGACCGTTTCTCCCGTATGATAGTTGACCGCTCCCAAGCCATAATGCACTTTGGGTTGTCCGGGGGTCGGGATCATCACCTGTTGCCCTTTCAGACTCCATATCTTTCGCAGGGTCGGCAGCCAACTCACATTGAATTCATCCGCATAATAAAAGACTTCACCTGCTTTCAACCCATCTCGGGTGTCTTCAATCGTCTTTTTTGACTTGATACTGCGGGTCTGGGCTGGATATTGTGTGCTGCGGACGACTGAACACAATATCTTTCTTCGCCAATTCCCGACGAATGGTTTCATCCGAAACCCGAATGCCTGTTTTCTCTGCCAGGTAATCTGCCAAACGTTGCAAGGTCCACATGGAATATGCTAATCCTAAACTCCTTGGCCTTCTTCGCACACTTTCCAGCAGGCACTTTCGAAATGCTTCGCTCACCGTGGCGTTTCTACCGGCTCTGGGTGCATCTTGCAAGCCTGTAATGCCTTCTGCCAGATATCGCTTTAGCCAAGTCAGAACAGTCACGGCACTTTCTCGAACTATGGCGGCGATCTCTTCCGCTTTTAGCCCTTGTTCGGCCGAGAGTAAAATCATTTGTGCACGAGTTCGCACCTGGCAGTGTGGTCTTTCGGTACAGTTGCTCTAATGCCACTCGTTGCTCTTCCGTTAGCGCTGGGATACGGATTGCTTGTTTCATACCAGCGATTCTATCCTAAGAAACTTTCGTGGTCGTACTTAGCTTTGTAAATGTTTTTTCTGAATTCATCCGCGAATATCAACCAACACTGGATTCCACGAGCAAATTTGGAACATCCGCCTATACCATCGGCTCGTCGCTTCTGAAGGTGTTGCAGCAGGGAAAGCAACTGGCAACGGTTGCAATAGGGAAGAAAAAAGCTTCATTGCGTTCGAAGCCGAAGAGTAAACCGGCGATGCATGTTCAACCGAAAACAACCGGCCAGATCGCCACGAAGAAAAATGTGGCGATGGTGGTAGAAATTTCTCGTCCTGCAGTCCAGGATGCGGCCCGCTTTCTGCGAAAAAAGAAGATGGATGCCAATCTGGTTGTAGTCACTGCGATCAAAGGTGAAGCTCGCTCGGCGGATGGACTCGATGAGAACAAGCCCCCAATGTGGTTTGAAGTGGTAAAGGAATTCAGCGCGGCAATCGACGCAGTTAAAACGGAGATGGGGCGGTACACTTGCACATATTTTTGGCTACACCGGTGGCGCTTGCCTTTGGCCTGGGTACCGTGTGGGGCACTGTGGATGAGGCGACGATCTATCACTGGAACGGCAAGGATCACAAGCGCGTGCTTGAGATCCGGCGCGAATTGCGTTTCAAGTCCCGGAAAAGCCAGAAATAGTACTCGAGTTTCAGCAATTGCATGTATTCTTTTAGACCATTGAATGCATCCCTGCATCAGACTTTTTGTCAAAGTTGCATTTCGAATAGCGCTCAAGCAACCAGATACATCCACATGCGCTCAAGACGGTCAGTTTGCTGGCCAGTCAAGCCCTTCCACGCAAGCGAGAGTTCAAGGTCGAACAAGATACCACAATTTAGAACAGAAAATTCATAGACTATCCTATCCTGAGGTAGTGAGTGTAACGGGTTTCGATCAGAATATTGGGAGAGGCGGCTACGCTTGTAGCGATGACTCTGGCGGATTTCGTTGGGAGAAATTGGGCTAAATATTACCTTCCCCCTTCTATCTCCATTAACGCAAATCAACGCTCGCGGTTCATCAAGGACTTCTACAATTTGAAGATTCGTGCCAGAGCCACATATTTTGCTTGCAGTTCTATTAAGCCAAGCAAGTGGATCATCAACACGCACATCACGCGCAAGTCGCTCTCGTTCAATCTGTAAGTCTTGCACTGCCCACAACACAGCCTGTTCTCGAAGGGCATCAATTGCCTTGCGCTGGCGCTCGTTACCCAAGCTAATCAATGCACCAAAGAAGATCACGGCGGCGGTCACTATAATTGCGAGTACTATTTCCATTTTTCAGGTCCTTTCGATTCGATTTCTAACTCGCCTTGCAATGTTTCAAGGATGTTTTGACCGGATATTAACTTGATACTGCCTCTCAATCGATCCAATGCCACGGGTCGAGGATCAATCACGCTCGCTGAGGCAATCGCGAGAAATAAACCCAACAAACCAAGCAGTTGCCAGAAGGGTATAGAGCGTGTCGCCTGAGTTGAAACGCGAATAGGCGTTGGATATGGCGCACCAAATATCAGGGTTGGGGTGCCCTGCGTTTGTGTCGCAGCGAGTGTAGCCTGTGGAGTCATCGTCACAGTCGCGATAGGCGACGGTGTCAAAGTTGCTGTGGAAGTTGCCACAGGCGGAATTTCAACTATCCCTTCATCGCTGCTACACAAGCTATGAACATCGCAGGCAATTGCTATCACGCGATACCACCCAGAGGGCGCGAGCATGTCATCAGCGAAGTGTCGATTCCATGAAACGGCAGCAGGGATTCTGTGTGGATCAAAGTCTAGGACCAATTCTGGCCATCTGGATTTCGGATCGCTGATTATCACCTTTGCGCTGGCAATGGGAAAATGATTGGGAGAGACTTCAAGTTTGCCAGATTCCCAAATCCACCAATGCTTTGCGATGGTGACCAAAGGCGGACCGTTATCGACTATCAGACCGATTGAAACAGGTTCAGCCTGATTTCCAGCCTGATCTGTCCCTCGTACCTGTACTTGATACTGTCCATTCGCGATCACAGTGCTGTTCCAGGTGAAGGACCACGTCTCTGCCGTTCCCATTAACACAGCCTGCCAGGTTGTTCCGCGATCCACGGATAGTTCACCGGTAGCAGGACCTGAGGTTTCATCGTCCAGCTTTCCAGTGATAAGGATGTTACCTCGGGCCAAATCACCATCTAAATGAGACGTAATCTGCGACACGGGCGCTGTCGTGTCTACACGCAGCACCTCGGTCACAATCGCTTCATTCCCAGCAACATCCAGCGCACGGGCAGCGACTGAAAAAACTCCATCGGAGATATGAACCGGGAAGGAACTCCAAGTCGCACCGTCACCCACCCTTCCTGCCACTGAATCAAGACCGGAGATAGCATCCGAGGCGTTAACTCGAATATCAACTTCCGAAACATACCAGCCATTCTGTCCGTCTACGGATGGGGCAACAATATTGAGTATCGGTGGTGTGACATCACGCTGCCACGTAGATGTCCCAGTGGCTGTACGGCCACTTGCTGAAATCGCCGTGTAATTCGCGATCCCGAGTACTTCAGGCAAATCCACAGTGCACGAACTTCCACAGGAAAAGGGGACGCCATTCAAATCTCCACTGATTGTTACTGCGAATCCCTGTGGGTCAGTGGCGGTCAGTTCCAGGCTCTCATTGCCCCTGCACCATCCCGCGTCTCCCCAGAGATCGCAAACCACCTGCCCGTTGATTTGAGGCGGCAGAGGAGTTGGCGTTGGAGAGGGCGTATTTGTTGCAGTCGGGGAAGGTGTATTGGTAGGCGTAAATGTGGGAGTGAAGGTCGGGGTATAGGTAGGCGTCAAAGTCAGAGTCGAAGTCGGAATCAAAGTTGGCGTGCTGGTCTGAGAGGGGGTAACAGACGGCAAAGGTGTTGAAGTGTTGGTTGGCGTGGAAGGTGGACTGATATAGTTCACGTCAATGGACCGGAAATCCACATAGCCGCCGGAGGCGGAAAGCGACCAGGAGCGGCAACCTGACGGTACAGGCAGATCCATGGTTACAAACCCCGGCAGCGTGCCCCCAGCTGTCAGGGGCCATGTCTTTACGGACGAACAAGCCCGTAGCGTCGCATTTCCCACGCTTGGATCAGGGCTGAACCCTACCAGGGCTTCAAAGTAGGCAACATTGCGATCAAACGTGCCACTGGCTACACCGCCGTTGCTCAACCGAGTAACCCATTCTGTGCAACTCGGTGTGCAAAATGTCCCTCCTTCCTCGGGCGGCAGCCAGGTTGCATCTCGGTGGGTCAAGTACACATACTGCACCGGACCACTCCAATCGATATAGCCGCTATCATGCGCCTGGTCGTATGTCCGACCTTCAACGAGCGTAGCAGCGAAGAGCGGAGCAGCGGCCGCGTTGGAAATCGCGGTTGTCAGCAAAATGGCACCGATCAGCAAGGATGAAACAAAACCAATTCTTACTCTATCCATTCAAGTCTCCAGCACAGCGGAGTTCGAAAGCCGCGCACCAATGTGGAACACAAGAAAACAACCGAGTGATCAAGAGATGAATCCTGAACATGTCAGTCCCTTCCTTCAGACTTTAGGATCCTGGCTAGCGTGTGAGGGTCAACATCACGCCACCAGGTAACCTCGTCCAGAATCAGGCTATATTCCCAGAGCAATCCCTGTTGTGAAAAGGATTCAAGCAGTCCCTTCAAACCTTTCCTGAGACAGTTTTCAAAGATTTCTCTGCCGTGAACTTCCATTGAAAGCTGATACGCTTCCTTCACCCGGCTGCTGTGAGATTTCAGCCAGCTCAGGAACATTTGCTGGCGGATATCGTCCAACCGGCATGCCTGCGTGGAAAGGTCTGCAGCCATCTGTTCCAGCAAAAGGTCAAAGTTGTCCACGCACTACCAGCCGTTCTCCCGTCGGGAGAATACAAATGCAAGGAAAAAGACACCCAGGGCGGCGAATATGCATGCCGTTGTTACACCGCCAAACAGAAACAGGAAGCGAAGGATGATGTCAATCATCAAAAGCCCAGCCTTCGTTCATCGTCTGCAGGAGATGGCTGCGTGACCTTTGTGTGTTGATTTTCCAATCGCACAGCCAGAAATTCATCCATCAGCCTGGAAAGCGCCGGGGGAAGCATGTTCTCCAGAACACGGGATGCTTTTTCCTGCCAGCCATCGGCCGGCAAGTAATCTGTGGGGTGACTGTCAATGACTTCTTCAATTAGTTGCTTCACCCGGCCACTGTCGGCCCGCGGCAGGGGTTTGATCTGCGTCAGGGTCGGCGGTTGCCAGCGGCCGTCAATGCGCGCACGAAGCCAGCATTGCAGGGAAGGCAAATCTAGTGTCATGTTTCCGTAGCGTACCGTGGAGCTCAATGTGGCACGAATCAAGTCGGCATCTTCAGGATCCGGCGAGAAGAACATCTGTGTGGAGGTGTTGGCAAGCAGAGCCTGCACAACAGGTTCCATGCCTTCCACCTTGCGCATCATTGATAGCGATTGGGCGAGAACAAACATGCGCGCGCCGAACTTGGCGCCTTCTGCCAGCATGGATTCCAGCCTCATCCCCGAACCGATCTCCTGGGCTTCATCTACGATGAAATAAAAAGGAATTGGTTTTTCTATCGTCGCTCGGCGATAGGCAGCATCGAAGACGTTATAAAGAACCGATGCAGTCAGCCGCGCGCCTTCGCGTCCCATCTCTCCGGAAGGAAGGCGCAACACAATCCAGGCGCGTTCCTCTACCCACTTGTTCATGTCCACGAAGCGTTCCTGATGCATGGCTGAGAACAACCAGGGTGATAGTTCTAACGCCATTACTTTGGAAAGCACCGGGCTGATCACCTCCGTCACCCAGCCCTGGCTCCACTTGTCACCTTCCCCGGTCTGTCCAAGCAGAGCATCGAGAGCGAGAGCGCCCATACGCTCGCCGGGTGGAAGCAAGGCCATTGCCTTATGTCTCCACTCCTTGTTGAAAGCCATGAAGACCACATGCAGCAGCCCCAGCCCATCGGGGTGATGCTGGTTCCAAACATGCGCCAACCGAAATAATCCAAGCAGGGCAGCCTGCATGCGCGGGCCCCAGTAATCGTCCCAGATGCGGCGGCCGACCTGCACGATGGCATTGCCCGCCCAGGTGAAGTCTCGGACCGCAAGAAGATTTAGTGGGATCACCTGTGGCTGATCTGGCGTGATGATCCGTAGGCGTTGGACGGCCTTCTTTCGTTGTTCATCAGGCAGCCGCGCGATTGCATCCAGAAAGGCATCCGCCAGGGAAACATGAGGGTCGGTCAGGAATATGCCTGGCGCATCATCGCCGCGCGCAAGCAATTGCTCCAGCATGGCAAAGACGAAAGATGATTTCCCGGAGCGGCTGCCACCGGTGGCAAGGCCGTGACCATCCGGATCCACCCCAACAAGTTCACCGGTTGCCACACTCCTGCCAATCTTGAAACCCGCCTCTAACAAGGGCTGAGACGGTGGCGGCGCTGGCACTTCCTGCCAGACAGCACGATCCAAGAGACCTGAACCTTCTCCCATTTGAAGCGGTGCGATCAAACCAGCCAGTTCAGCTGCAGGCAATGGGAAACCATGCTGCTGAATTTCCGGCCATACATCGGCGAGCGCCATCCATGATTGTTCACCTGCAAACAGCGGCAGATCAATCGGGGAAGATAAAGTCACTGCAACCTTGAGCAGTGGCTCCTGAATCCGCTTTTCAAGAATCTCTTTTGGGATCGAGCGCCATTCCAGCCAGCTGCGGATGCCGCGAGCTGAAGCGATACAGAGGCTTCCACCGGCGAGAACTCCAAGTAGTCCAACAAAGGGCGGTACCCACCCCGCGCTCCAGATACCTCCACTCACGCCGGCAATGAGTAAACCGAGAACAAGCATGGAACGCAAAAGGTTCAGCTGCCTGCCCCACGGATTCGGAGTGGTGTTCTCAACACCACCTTCTGTCCCGTACGAATAGGCCGAAAGGTTTCGTAATCTTTCCTGCAGCTGCCCTTCATCTCCGAGCAGCCACAACCTGAGCCTTCCTTCTTTCCCTTCCCGCGCTGCGCTGATCAGGCGGCTGCCAATAGCAAGAAGAGGGTCGCTGTCTTTTGCGGAGGCGATGAGGGAGGGCAATCGGCTGGACGAATGGAAGACATGTCCAGAGCCTCGAATATCGGCAGTTCCAAGCGCGCGCCAGCGCGAATGCTGCCCCGTCATGGCCGACCAGGCTTGCACAACGCCATCTGCTACTTTTGGCGGAAGAAATAATCGAACCCGCAATCCCTTTGGAGATGCAGCCCACTCCACTACAGCTGGAAACGGCAATTGCCCGATCCAACTCATCACCTGCGCGCGCAGATCATCCAGCGCATGAGGAGCAAACAACAATTCCCATCCCTGCCATTGCCCATCACACAGAGGACAATCACTGGGACTGGAAGCGAATTCATAGCCACAATGAATACACATGTACCCGTCCTTCGGGTAGATCATCGCAGCACTCCAGTCGCACCTAGCTGCTTCCAGAATTGAATCCAGACTGGAGGGATCGAGACCAACACTGGGAATAAAGCACCGCGTCCTCCGGAGGGTGCGGCAAGGAACACGCGCGGCGGGAGCCTGGAGGTTGTTTCCGCGTTCTTCCTGGCTTCACTTTCCGGAATGCCAAGGGAACGATAGAAGGCAAACGCCTCATCCGGTCCAAGCCTTCCGATAAAGGCCGTGGATGCGAGACTCAAGGAGGTAGGATTCTTCATCAGGTCAGCAGGCAGGTGGGTGATGAGCGTCACGCCTACACCGCGTTTGCGCGCTCGCCTTCCCAATTCATCCAGGAGATCAGTAAACGGACCGCTTCGCAGCAACCGCCAGCCTTCATCGATGAATATATCCATTGGCCGCTTGCCAACAGTGACTGCGTGATACAAAAACCAGGCAAGGACCGAATGCACAATAGCTCGATTCTCTTCGCGCAGCGAGGACAGATCAAAGTTCCACCACTGGCCCGCAGGAAAATGTGGAGATAGCAATGCTTTGGGTCGATCGAAGAAGCCTTCGAACAATCCACCGCGCATGAAAGGACGAAGCAATGCAAGCGGCATGGCTCCTTCCGGTGCGTTGATCGTTCCAAGAGTTTCCACGAATTCAGCAATGGACACCGGGCCGGACCGTCTCTCCCAGCGCCGCTTGACCGCCTCATGCAATGCAGCCTGCACGCCGGGAGATAGGACAGATTCACCGGCGAGAGCAGCGATCAGGAAGCGAGTTGCAAGCAGCAACTCCGCCGGGTTCTCACCCTGCAAAGGATGAATAAGGCATGTTTCCTTATCCTCTGGAATGCCGGCTGGTACCACCTTTCCTCCAACGGCTTCACACAGCCGGTTATTCTCCCCCTCGGGATCGATGGAAATCACCGTTCGTCCCTGCAACAAACGCTGCAGCATGATCCAGCGCAGAAGAGTGGTCTTGCCAGCGCCCGGTTCGCCGAGGATTAGAGTTGTAGCGTGAGGTGGTGGAGGAACTGCTGGATCGAGACCCTTGGTGAAAGAGAAATGCACATCGCGTCCATCACGCGCGTGTGTACCGATCCAGACCGAATCGTCAACCGGCAGCACCTGCCTTGAAGGTGCTGGCAACAGGGGCAGTGTTTCTTCCAGAAAGAGTGTTGGCTCATCCAAGCCGGGAAACAATTCTCCTCCCGGCTGAAAGTGATGCAGCGCGCGCTCGGCGATGTAGAACAGGCGCTGGGCTGTAAGGCCGCGAGCCCGCAGATTCGATTCAATCACCCGGCGCGCAGTCTCGGCTTCCTCGAGGCGATTACGCTCCACGAAGAGTGCGCTCATCAGGGCAATCCGAAAGGCTGGCTTCCCAAAGGTCAACTCAGACTCGGCGGCATCCATCGCATGATCGGCAGAACGTTCCGCCATCGAGGGGCGGCGGCCGGTCTTTTCCGCCAAAGCCATCATGAAGCCTTCGAAGAAGGTGCGGCGTGCTCGCAAGGAACCACGCAGAACATCCGGAGGTTCTCGGCGTAAAGCGAGTGAGTAGATGACAGGTAAGCTGGGATAAAAGACATCCGCAGTGAGCCGTGACCACGGACGGTCTGCCATCCCGGGCACACCACTGCCGCGCGCAGATAGGGGAAGCAGATATCCGCCGGGAAAGAGCAAATGATCTTCCAATAATTCAACAGCTTCGGAGGCAATGGAGGCAGCGAATTGGTCTTGCGGTTCAGGCATGGGCCGTATAATAAAGAAAGACACGGACGGGTCATCCATCCGTGTCGCTACCGAAGCGCACCAAGGTTAGTTATTTGATTTATTACAGCGCGTGCAAATCCAACAGTTACTCAGTTACGCCCCAAAGCTGGATGCTTCCATCCTTGCTGCCTGTTACGAGAGCCTGCCATCGGGGCTGAATTTCAGCGATGTTAGACACGTCTGATGACATTCATCTGCCGTAATCACTTGTTTGTTTTGTATGTCCCACAGGCGGATCACGCTATCACCACCGGAAGAGGCTAAAAGCCACGGATCAGATGGTGAAAATGCCAAGCTTCTTATTGGTATATTGTCAATACGAAAAATCTCTGCCCCTGTTGATAGATCCCAAACAACCATCGCTCCAGGATATCCTCCCCCTGCGGCAAGTAGGGTTCCGTTCGCGTTGAACGAAATATCATCAAGCCTGGGAGAATCAGTTCCTCCGATTTCTTGTACGATCTGCCCAGATTCCGTATCGTAGAGTGCTACCGCGGGGGCACCCTCCTTTGCGAATGCCAAAAGAGAATGATCTAGACTGGCAGCTAATGGTTAGGATGAACCGGGGAAGTCGATGATTATTTTGCCTTCCGAGACGCTCTCCAACGCAACTACAGGATCATCAAATGCTGAGGCCAAAATCTCTCCGCCTTGGAGAAAATCAATAGCTGTAGCCATTCCCCTACCACCTTTAAACTGACCTATGATGCTGCCCGTCTCCAGATCCCATAAATTAATAAGCCCATCTCCCCGGTCAACCGCAATGTTCTTTCCATTTGGGCTAAAGGCTAGAAGCCCACTGCTGCCTCCCGGTAATTCCGTCTGCAGAATCCCACTAGGTACTCGCCATAAATCTACCTTCTCCCAATGACCTGCGCCGAGCAGCGTGCTATCTGGGCTAAAATCTAGATCGCCCATTTTTCTATAGCCGGATCTTAACGTCTTGATTTCTTTTCGATCTGATACGCTCAGAAATCGAATAAGCCCATCCATGCCGCCGGAAATGACCATGTCTGGACTTTCCTTCAATTCGAGAGCATATATGGGATCATCTGATGTTTTTACATGCCAGATTAGCTGATCAGTTTCAAGGCTAAATAAGCCGATATTACTATCATCATTAAAGACAATTTCTTTGCCATCCCCTGCAAAATCCATATGATCCACGGTCTCAACCTGCAACTGTTGGGCGGATATATGCTTAATTACAGATTCGGAATTTGGATCCCAAACATAAATCCCGTTGTCCCTGGTTGCGATCGCGAGAGACTTGGCATCAGCACTAAATTTGACTTGGCCTACTTGCCCCTCAACCCCATTGACAGTCCACAGAACCTCGCCGGTAGCACCGTTGAGGATAGTGATGGGGGCTGATCCCACAGCAATGTACTGACCATCAACACTGCAGTCTACGTCTGATATTGGGTTTGAAGGTGGAAAGGAAAATCGTTTTTCCCCGCTTGCAGCGTCAAAGGCGTCAACTGAAGTAGCAAAGTATGGGGATTCGAGGGATCCAATAACATATTGACCGTCCAGAGCAAAAGCAGCGATCAGGTCATAGTCGGCGCTGCTGGGATCATAAAAAGGGGATGAGGAAAGATATTGAATATCCGTCCTCAGCGCGCCACTGTCAGCATCATGAACAACAAGCCTTCCATCGCTCAAGCCCGCAACCAAACGCGAACCGTCTGGACTGTATGACACGCTTGCAACCTTAGCATGCTCTTCGATATACAGAATCTCCCTGGAAGATTGCATGTCAATAACCGAGATGCCAGTTGTCGTTCCTACTGCAATTTGATTCCCCTTGGGGGATTCGGAGATAGCCCGCGGAATGCCTCTACCAAGTCGTCCAATTGAACTCAGTGCAGATGCATTGGATGTACTCAATTCCGCTAGCTCTAGAGTCGATAGAGGCGTTAACCATGCGCCAGCATATTCTTCTGCCGTACTACCTCCAGTCGCCGCGCTGGGTGCTGCTACCGCACTGGTCTCTGGTTGCGGTGTTCCAGATCCATCATGGGGGCGTGTGTATATCGCTATGGTCAAGATTGTTATTGAAATGAGTATCACAGATAGAATGAGTATCTGTTCGGGATGTCGCCTCATTTCCAAAAGCACTTTTGAACTCGCCGGACTCGATGAATTGGCTGCACTGACTGGCGTGCCGCAGTTTGGACACACTTTCCAAGACGTCTCAATCTCGGTGCCACACTGGATGCAAAAGCTGGACGCGCGTAATTCATGACCCGTGGTTGGGCAAAATGGATGCCGTCGGGATGCTCCTGGTCACAATACGGGCAGCGCATGAAAGCCTCCAATCTCTTATTGCAAATGTTGATATAAGAGATAACAGAATATTTGAATCAATAATTTCAGGTCTCTTTCAAAGAGGAAAGTCCTTGATTTAGTTAACCGTCAAAGGTGAAGTTAGGCTATGGAATTCATCTGCGAGGAGTTCCGCATCGCGGACAAAAGCGCCCTTCCGGGGGAAGTGTTGTTCCGCAATGCCGGCAATATTTTTCAGTGGTGCCCGCCTGATCTTCAAACCTCGTAATAGAAGATGCCTTCTTCCTTTTCAAATAGCTGCGCGCAGTCACTCCAAGGATTATGAGCATCAATGCTCCTAGAATTAAGATGACATAGTGATACCATGTCATCGCGAGAGCGGGGGGATCATCATAAACATTGATAGTAACCTGGTTTGATCCAGTTTGACCATCGCTGTCCGTTGCGGTAAGTGTAATCTTATGTTGCCCCAGCGATAGTGTTGCGAGAACGCTGGAACCAGTTCCCAGTGAACCATCAATGCTTGATGACCAGGATAAGGAATTAGCTTCCAATAAACCATCCTCAGCATCATAACTATATCCACTCAGCAGGAGAGGTGCTCCAACAACATTGATTTCATTATTGCCTTGAGAGACAATGGTCGTCTGAGGTGCTTTGCTTCCGACAGTAAATACCGTATCCGATTCATCCGTGGTCGTATTAACCCCATCTGATACTTCTACACGCACCCGCGCTCCACTTGATCCGGGCAATTCACTTGCATCAATGGTTAACTGCGTATTAGATATGTCAATACCAAGGGGTAACCACTGAAGACCGTCTGGGCTGTAGTAAACGTTGAACGCCAGCGAATCGCCATCAGAATCACTTGTGTTCCAAGTGATAGTATACATATTTGTAGCATTCCAGCTCTCTCCTCCATTTGGATATATAACTGACACAGTTGGAGAATGTGCGCTGACTTCTCGTGAAGTTAATTCTATTGTCCCTTTCATTAGCGTGATTCGAGCGACATTCGTTGAATAGGGAAGCATAAAACTAAATCCCTCTGCGCCACTCGCTTCCCCTGTCTCATAATTCCGGAAATCTAGATCAAAGCAGTATTGAGTCAGTGCGTGATGGGCTACATCCTGTGTTTCAATGCAATATGTTGTTCCTGGAGGGGGATTCTGTTCCTGTGTATTTGTTGTGTTTATCCATATGGGATCGAAAGCAGCTGTATTGTCGTTGAAGATTACGCCACTGACAGCGAGATAGGGTTGATTCGCTTCAAAGTAGGCGTTCAAAATATTTGTCACACTTCGATAACGAGAATCAGCTTGTTTTTCTATAACTAGATAGGACATAATTTTCGGTAACCTACTTAGTTTATATATCGATTCGGATGTGGTAGCCGATGAGTGCTGGTCGATTTTTAGTTCTTCTAAGATTTGTTTATATGTCCATGGGGAAGTCCACACGTTATCCTTTGCCAACTGGCCGCAGTAAGACATATAATCATATGTGGCGCTGGGATCTTTTAATGCGCTGTTATCCGAGAATAGCCTCCATGCCAAACCATAACCATCCAACCCCCATACTGTTTGATCAGGAAATATTTTTGCAGAAGGATATGGCCAATCTGTCCCCGGATCCACACCGCCACATACACCTTTATTGGTATGTCGCCTCCCAAGCAAATGTCCAACTTCGTGAGCAAAAATAAATCCGTCTTCAGATTGATGATCTCTTCCAAAAGCGACATGTCCTACTGGGTCTGATTCGCCGAAAATAGACGCAGGGTCAGCATCGGCAATGTCCGATTCAGCCGGCAACCAACCAAATAGGAAATCTCCATAGGGGTTCCTGTAAAGATGATTTAGTATAGCCTTCAAATTCTCGACTATGCAATCATGGTACAAACGTGGAGCTGGAATCTCTTTCACTGAACAATACCAAGGTTTTTTCCATTCCAGAGTCGGCAACAATATATATGGATAATTGATCTTAGGGGTGGGATAAAGTTTTTGGGCCAACCAATATGCAGCCTTGATCCTGTCACGGTCGGGCTCCTGGCCTCTTTCTCTTATAGGAACATAAGAAATATTTAGACTGCGGGTAGGAATAGACGTTACTTGCTTGACTATCGATGTACCTTCGACTTGCACTGTAAGTGTTGGATTCCCCACTGTCCAATCTAATGGAAGCGTAAAATTCAATGTTGCACCTAGATCGCCGCGTTGACTTTGCCAAGTTGCGACGTTCTTCACATAGACTTCATTGGGCGCGCTAACACTTTCTCCATTGGGACCATGGATGATACCAGTCACTTTTCCTGTGGGGCAGTTACTGTCACAATCCAAATAAACCCTAACGAATGTTAGTTTTCCTTGAACCAGGGGAACAAGTGGGAATTGATCAGGTTCTTTCTCATCTTGAATTGCTTGGGTAAGCTCAATATGAGAAACAGTAAGTTGAGCAGGTAGAGCAGTATAATCTTGAGCTACTTGATCAGACTGAACGTTGTCATAGGTCCGACTTGCTGGATCAAATGTGAATCCTAACTTCGAAGGCGTGACTATACCAGACCATCCATACGATACTGTAAAGGAGTAGTTACCGCTGCTGTCGGCCAGAACGGGTTTTTGAACGCCATCCACGTAGCTAAGCGTTACTCCATCCGTCCCGGCATTTCCAGCAATTGTCAAGGAAACAGGCGAGTTCCCACTAGATAGCTTCGTAACAAATGCATCTTTCATTCCTGCCAACTCATTTATAGATTCGCCCCAACTAGAATCACTGGAACCGGTAGTATAAAGGTTTCCACGTCCATCGGCTGCGATGCCAAGGCTCCAGTCATCACCGGTCCCACCCAGGAAAGTGTTCCAGACCACAGCACCGCTACTATCTAGCTGGGCGACAAAGGCATCATCATACCCACCGGCAAATGGCTTCAATGGATCTCCCCAGCTGCTCTCACTGGAACCCGCAATGTAGATATACCCGCTGCTGTCAGCCGCAATGCCATAGCCACTATCGTTACCGCTCCCCCCCAGCAAGGTATTCCAGAGAGTATCGCCCGTACTACTGTTCAACCGAGCCACCAGCACATCGCTAATGCCTGGACTACCGTCTGGACTCCAGCCCACCACGTAGACATTAGAACTCCCATCTAGTGCAATGCCCTGGCCGAAATCTCCATAACTGCGTCCCAGGAATGTATTCCACATAAGATCGCCATTGCTGTCCAACTTGGCCACGAATATGTCACGAAGGCCTATATGGGAATTCACTGGTGTTCCCCATGTAAAAGGGCTTTCGCCTGTAACATAGACATTTCCATCTCCATCAACGGCTATACCGCGGCCGACATCACCGTCATCGCCACCGTCATCTCCCCCCAGAAATGTGTGCCAGACGAGTGCACCGTTACTATCCAGCTTTGCAACAAATATGTCCGTGACTCCCGCAAAAGCATCTACTGGCTTTCCCCAGCTTCCCACACTCATGCCGGTGATATAAGTGTTGCCACCCCCATCAACTGCGATCCCATAGCCAATATCATTATCACCCCCTCCCAGGAAAGTGTTCCAGAGGACAGCGCCGTCGCTGTTCAATTTGGTGACAAAAGCATCGCCTCCTCCCACATATGCTCCGCCCACATATGAATTCACTGGTCTGCCCCAGGTATCACCAGCGAAGCCGGTAAGATGAATATTTCCGCTCCCGTCCACTGCGATTGCTTCTGCATGGTCCCACCCAGTTCCCCCAATAAATGTGTTCCAGACAAGAGCACCATTGTCATCCAATTTGGCAGCGAACCCATCAGCATTGAAACCGCCCGAGAAAGGTTTCACAGGATTCCCCCAATCGTATTTGGTTAAGCCGGCCACGTAGATATTTCCACTAGTGTCGACCACAATGCCACGCCCATCATCTTCACCGATTCCACCCAAGAAGGTATTCCATGCGAGAGAGCCGTCACTTGCCTGAGGACTCATGTTTGAGGGGGCGTAGGACCTGAGTGGTTCTCGCTGTGCGGCCTGGGCTGAGCTGAGCCCCCACAAAGAGAGGCTCAGTATGAGACTCAAAGCCGGGAATCTTTTTGCCGCATACATTCGTTCCTCCCGCGTGTTAAACCGTCAGATCATTTAGCAGTTTTGCCGATAGAAAAGCTATTTCCGACTTCCAATAATGAAACATATACTTCTTCTGTCCGAGTCGAAATATGCAATTGCCGGATTGTTCTGTGAATCAATCACTAGGGAGCTAATTAGTCCTACATTTCCATCATTATCAGCTGTGTATATACTCCATCCGCCCATCTGCCCCAAAGCATATTTTAATGATGTGTTGCCTGCATCGTAATAGCTGATATGCACCACACCGTTAGCATCCACTTTCAACGACGGATACCAGCCAGTATTCTCAGTTGAGTCAACTGTGTCTATAGCCCATTTTGACGAACGGAAGGGTAAAAATGCATATTTCAGTGACTTTTCGCGATAATCATAATAGGCTAAATGCAAGTTTCCAGCAGTATCAATCTGTAATGAAGGATACATGCCGTTTTCGGCAACACTTGTAAGATCCCAGGCGTTTCCCCGGCCGTATATGCATTGAAGCGCGTTAGACCTAAAAAAACAAATATAAGGGTTTTGCGACGAATCAACAGCCAATGCTATTGGAAAGTATCGGAAATTGACTTCAATCGAAGTAGGTGGTATTGCTCCACTCTCTATCTTGGCGAGATCTCTTCTGCTGGTTCGATACAGAATATCTCCGTTTTGCGTTAGTACAGCATAGTGTGGAATACCCGATGTATCCAGCATGACTCGCATATCAAAGATATTCAGATTCTGGCCTATTGCCGCGCTGCTCCATGTTCCATTATTAGTTTGATAGACGCCCCTTCCCATGCTTTTATCAGGGATCAGGTAAGATAAATAAGGAACATCCCTGCTATCGAGATCCAAATTTATGTAGAAGCCTACAGTTTTTCCTTCTCTGTTGAGTTGCACCAGATTTTTCAACGTTCTCCATGATCTTCCATTCCCCTCAACGATTTTCAATTCGTCAATGCGGTCAAGAAAATATGCCAGATAAAATGTCCCATCTGAACCAATGTCCATCGACAGGAAGGGTCCTGGTTTATTGCCACTCGACTCCACAACCGACTTTGACCAAGAAAAGACCGGCGTGGGTGTTGGAGATAAGGTTGGAGTTGGGGTTAAAGTCAGAGTTGAGGTAGGTGTGATGGTGAATGCTGGGGTACTGGTAGCAGTCGGTGGAAGTGTTGCAGTATCTATTGGCGCTTGTAGAGCTCCTGATTGCTGTTCAAAGATAAGATATGCTATTGCAATCAGCAGAATAGAAGCAAAAAGCAGCATAAGAATTTGTTTCCTGGATGGTATAGATCTTGTGTTACTTATATTGCCAACCAAAATCGACTGTATAGTCTCGTTCACCGGCACGCCGCACTTCGGGCATACTCTCCAAGACTCCTGAATTTCAGCCCCACAATTTGAGCAATAATGGGTCTCTATCAGTTTCCTGCCAGTCATCGGACAGAAAATAGTTGAATCTGGATGCTCTTGATCACAGTGTGGACAGCGCATTACAGCCTCCAAACAATGACGGGCATGAATTGAATGTGGATGGCAGGCTTCCTGCCGTAGGAATACCGCTAACAGTGATCGGCCTCTGAATAAACACCATTTCTTCTCTAGCCATCGTTCAACGCTTTATGGCGCACTTGGACAGAGTTTGCTGTTTATATTTGGGGAATCCAGAATAGCCGGGGCAGGTGTAAAGTATGCAGCAGTAAGTGAAAAGCCTTCACCGTTGTTCCATAGGGTGAGCGTTAGAGTATCATTTGATATTTCCTTTGAAAGCCAATCTGGCTCCCAGCCGCTAGTCCACACTGTTAGGCTAGTTTCGCCATCCACATAGCCTTCGCAAGTTGGCCTGCTCAAGATTCTTTCGTTAAGCATCTTCAGAAATTCATCACGGGGTATTTGATCTCGTCCTTCTGCAAACCCAGTTCCATAGCTGATGGCGTCCCCTGTAAGGAGCTCCTCAAATACGGACACATCTCCAGATGCCAGTCCAAAGGACATCCGCTCCATCACTGACTCAGTGCTCATTCTATCTAACGGCAGGGCGGGTGACGGTACGCTTTCCACTGAAATAGGCCTTGATTCCTGGAAGGCCGCTAAAACCGCCTTCCTAGCATTAATAATGCCTGGTCCAGCATTGCTAGTATCAACAGCCCAGTCAGTATAGTTATGTAGGATTATGTACTTTACTTCTTCCGGGGAGAGATCTGGGTTAGCTGATAACATCAACGCAACAACGCCAGTTACATGAGGACTAGCCTGGGAGGTACCAAATTTCTCCGCTTCATACGGATTAATCAGACCAAAGCCCAGACTTACAATACAATCATCTATCCCGATTAGGCATTGGAAATTCCTACTTGTCGGGGTAAAAGTGGGCGCTCCACCTGGTGCAGAGATAGTAACCCAATCCCCTGTTGTCGAATAGGTGGCTAACCGATTATCAACTGTAGAAGCCGCAACAGCGATCACATTCGAGAAGATTGCTGCATAAGCTGCTGGATATTCATATTCGTTTTTGCCTGTATTCCCTGATGCTGCGACGACAACAACATCATTTTGCTCCGCATGACGTATCGCTTCACCTATTACTCCTACACAGCCATTTTCATGCGGAATACATTTATGAAAGGCTGGATCAATTGGAATCAGATTTACTGCTCTATCATAAGGAGCACCGAAGCTAATATTGATCACTTTGGCACCCCGATCAACAGCTTTTCTAATTAACTCGGCGATTCTTGTAAAATCGTCTGTTGTAGAAATATCCGGTTCAAAAAACCCATCAAATTTGTAAATGAGTAGCTCAGCGTTGGGATGAATCCCTGCTATTCCTAGAGAGTTATTTTGGATGGCGCCGATAACGCCAGCGATGTGTGTGCCGTGTCCGTCCGCATCGTTAGCGTCAATTTCAATGTTAGAAAAGGATTCAGAGATATTCGCTTCGAGATCTGGATGATCTAGGTCTGCGCCGGTATCGATAATCGCAATTTTCACCGGAGAAGCGTTACACTCGGGAAACTGGTTTAATGCACCTAAAAGATCAATCTTTCTCATATCCCATTGAGATAGTTGAAGATCGTTGGGTTCGCACGCTGGGGGTGACGGTGGAGTCGAGAGCCCCGGTTCTGACGGCTCTAACACTTCTTGCCAGTGAGGACAGGCCCCCTCTCCGATATGGATTGGAGGATTTCCATCCAGAGATACTATGAAAATGCCCTTGTCACTCGAAACGACAATTTGCTGACTATCGGGAGACCACGACACTGAATTAATTGATCCGATGTTGGCATCTGATAGTTGCCTCAATTCACTGCCGTCAGGTTGTATCATCCATAGTGAGTAGGGCCAGTTCTTCGCGTCAATAAAGGCGATATGCCGCCCATCAGGTGACCAGTGCGGCTCAACTGCGATAAATGGATCACCACCAATAAGAACTCTTTCATTTGCCCCGTTGGTATCAGCGATGAAAAGGCCTATACTTGGATCTTCGTAACTGTACACAACGTTATCAAAGACTAGCTCTTGGCCATCTGGTGACCAATCAAATGATCCCACTTGCCTGCCCCATTTTCTATAACCAGTGCCATCGCTACTTGCCGTGCCAAACGGGCCAAATCCTTCGCCATAGACGACCTCGTGAAATGCAACATGGGTGCCATCTGGAGACCATCTTGGGTAAGCGAGTGGCAATCCAGAATTTGGCGGAATCAACAATTGATCTTGCCCGCTAAGAACGTCAATGACCCACAATCCGTCTCCTTGTGGAGTTCCAACAGCATCCCAGCCAATATCCTTTCCATGGATTATCTGTAAGCTGTCTGGCGACCAATCATATGACCTGCCAAAATCATTGAGGGTATTTACTACTTCACCAGATTCGACGCTTAGGATGACAAGCTCTTCTGAACTGTAGTCAGACGTTGAACGGGCAACAGCAAGGTACTTGCCATTTGGTGAAAACTTGGGTGGTGGCCAACATGTTGCTGTATATTTCTCTGGCGAAGAATTATCCAACGGAAGCGTCTGCGTGTTCGATCCATCCGGATTGATCAACCTGACATCCACTTCGTTTCCACGCGAGTCCACACTCACATACGCGATTTGCGAAGCGCTAGATGGGGCAATGTAGACTAATGCAACGTGGGCCGATTGGCCGTCGAATTTGAAATAATCAAAGATGACAACAGGGACCCAGGTCAGATAGGCAATCCCAATTTGGGTAATCGCAAGCGGCCTCTTGATGATGGACTGCATGAGCTCTATGCCACAATCCACCCCAGCCTCCTTGAGAGCCTCCCCTGCTCGCATGTAGAACTCGTCCGATACCTGCACCAACTCATCCCGCGCACCGATGAAATCCCGCTTCAGGGATAACTCGGCAGCGGTGCGGAGAATATCGGAGGATCGCAGGGTTACGAACAACAGCTGCTCCTCAGATATCACACAACCCGCTCCCGGCATCAAAGCCAAACCCGTCCTGAGTGCGAACAAACTCAGATCCACTGAAAATGACCTTAGCGTCATGTCTCCTTGAATCGAAATGGTTGCTCCTGAGGCTGTGTCCAAGGGAGTTGCATGGATCTCTGTATCTAACGTTGGAAGAAGATATGCCTTTCCGTTCGTGTCCTGAGCTGGTACCCATGTTTTCTCTGCATTGTTCATGTACGATGTTAGTTCCAGTGTGTATCCCCCAAAGCCATAAACCCCAGTCTCATTGCTTAGGCGGATAGCCCCATGGCAATCGGTGCCAGATGCCTCAGTGATGAGAGTTGTCTGTACTCGTGTATCTTTCCCCGAGTTTGACACATCCACACTCCATTTTCCGCAGGGCAATTCTGGCTGTTGTTGTTTGAAGGCTTGTGAACTTGCTTGAGAAGTTAGAAATACAAAAGCTAGAACAATGGAGAGAAAGCGAAAAGGTCTGGGCGTATTCGGATTGGACATAACTACCTGGTCCCTATCTAGGGGAAAATCGTTGCTACGATGATTGTGTTGCCTGGAGTCGTCACATCAATGTCCATTACAACAATTCCACTCCCATTATTGTCCCTTTCTATCACCATCAGAACTCCACCTGTATCAAGACTGGTATCTTCAGCTATTTGCCAATTATTATCCCTAAGAAAGGAAGACAAGATGGTTGCTGCACCTTTTGGATCTCCAACATAACGAAGTTTAGCCGCCCATCCGGTGGAGGGACTATCTGGCAGAGATCCAGAACTCAAATCAACAACAATAAATTGCTCAGGGAAACGGAGCTCTGCTGGCCAGTCTGATGGATATGGAACTGCTTGGGTAGGAAACTCGACATTCTCAAGCGGTGGTGACAATGTTGCCGTATCTGATGTTTGTGGTATTCCTGATTGGAGTGTATATATCAAATATATTGCTCCCGCAATTGTTAACAATGCTAAGATGGCAAGGAGAAACAAAATGTTTCTTCGGGATTGAATGAATTTTCTATCACCTGCACTGCTCACTAGATTCGATTGTAGAGTTTCACCAACAAGCACGCCACACTTTGGACAAACTCTCCAAGACTCCTGAAGTTCAGCCCCACAATTCGTGCAAAATTGAGCCGCCACGATTTTCCCTCCTGTCGTCGGACAAAAAACTGTCGAAACCGGATGTTCATGACCGCAATGAGGACAACGCATCAGAACCTCCAACTTTTGAATCTTAACGTTCCCAAATCACAGCATCCTCTTGTTAAGATGAATTTGGCTCTCTATGGACTATCTACGGCGCAGCGAAACCCTAGCGTATCCAAGGCTCTTTCTGGCCTTTGGCCGGTTCTTGCGACCGTTCGGATGCCGCTGGCCGGATTAAACCAGGAACCCCCGCGAATAACCCTACCCGATCCCGAGGTGGGACCCAATGGATTCTCGAAAGGGGAATTCTGATAGTACCCTGCACTGAAATAATCAGACACCCACTCCCAAACGTTTCCTGCCATATCGAGGGCGCCATAGGGACTTGCACCAGCAGGATAGCTTCCGACCGGAGCTGTGTCCGGATATCCATCATCCAACTCCATTTCCTTCTCGCTGGCCGGGCAATTTCTGTCACAGAAGTTTGCCAGATCACCATTCAATGGGTCGTTGCCCCAAGGAAAATATCGGCTATCTACGCCGCGCGCGGCCTTTTCCCATTCAGCCTCTGTAGGTAAACGTACTTCCGCCCATTGACAATAAGATACAGCACCTACCCAGGATACTAGAATCACGGGGTAATTACTAAATTCGGGATTCTCATAATAGTCTTCACGCGTCCTAGAATTGTTGGCATCTGGTCTTGGGCAGGCGTGGGCTGCAACACAAGCCTGATACATAGCATTTGTAACCTCAGTTCTGTAAATGTAGTAAGAATCTAAGGAGACTATGTGAGATGGGGCTTCAGCCCCCCAAAATTTATCCGGGTCCGGATCTGGATCCATACCCATCGTGAACTCGCCGGATGGCACAAAAACTAGTTCTGCCCCATCAATGTTGATTTTGAATTGAGGGGTATTTGTCATTACCACAATTGGAGCCGATGTTTCTAATGTTGTTGTAACAACGGTACTTGTCGGCAACGTGGAAGTAATCAATGGTACAAGAGTTAAAGAGGCCGAGGCAGGCATTGTGGGTAGTGTAGTCTCTCCCTGACCAGACGGATTATTGTCTCTTGAAATCAACACTATACCGAAAATTGCTCCGCCTACACCAAGAATGACCAGGATAAGTATTAATGCTGGTTGTAATCTCTGCAAACTGAAGTATGGGAAACGGCCTGGCTGAGACTGAAGGAATGCAGCGCAATGCGGACAGCGTGTCCACTCTGCTTTAACCTCTCTACCACAGTCTGGACAGGTCATTAGGACCGGAGCGATCGCCTTGCCGGTTGAAGGACAAAAACGTGCGTTATCAGGATGTTCCTGACCACAGTGTGGACATTGCATACAGTCTCCAATCACTGGCTCTATGACCTTACTACTTAGATCACGGTATCCAACCCATCAATTCATAGTCGCTAGCGTTATCCTCATACATCTGCTCAGTCTGCATATCATAAAGATATAGTTGGTTTGAATACGAGTAATATGAGCCTTTCATAGCTAGGAAGCGGCCATCGGGAGAGACAGCGATTTGATCAATCAATATTCCCAAGGTGAAGGGATATTTCTCTTTCAGCTCACCTGTGCTGGAAAAGATAAGGATTTCTTTCTTATCCACCACAAATATTTTGTTTCCATCCCGTGACCATGCAAGTGGGCCCCATTTCACCCAATCTGTTGGCACGCTGAGCAACGGTATGCAATTGGTTCCATCGATGTTCGAAAGCATTACCTTACCCTTGCTGCGGTCAACAAACACAATCTTTTGAGCATCTGGTGATAAGGAGATTGAAGTAATCCATCCGGTGCCGTCACAAAGGCCATGCTCTTGTACTTCCGCAGTTTTCATATTTGTCGTGATGATCCCCATTGATTGTGCCCCAAGTTCATCCAAAACGAATAATAAATCTGCGTTATCTGTAATTGACCAGGCATATTGATTTACATTCCAGTAACCACCCTCATACTTATCTGATAAGACCACAGGTATGTCCTGAACCGATTTTTCTCCGTCACTCTTGATTTCGTTTGGGTGAACTGTTAATTGGTTACCCTCTTTACTCATATATGAGACTTCTATAGTTCCATTATTTGAGCTAGAAACTGCGGACCCTTGAGTTATCTCAATCTGAGAAGGTGTTTCAAAAATTGCGTGGGCTAAGGAGTCCGGATCACCAAAATTTCTTAGATAAAGACGATACCCAGTACCAAAATCCGTTCTGAAATCCTGACGAAATATAAGCGATCCCGCTGATTTTTGAGCCTCTTCTATTTGTGAGGCAACTTCTACATCGCCGGGATGCGCTTTCAGCACAGCCCCTAATAAAGTTGCCGCCACTGGCCAATTCCCCCCATCAATTGCCTCTCGGGCCTGATCGAGTTTAATCTGAGCAGGATCAATCGATGTAAGAGGACTCTGAATTAGACTTGCTGCCGACCGGTCAAGTTGGTAAAGTGCCCATCTAGAGGGTCCCGTAGAGTATCCACCAGTAAACCCATACATGACAAGAAGCAACATATTGGTCGACGGCGTGGTCGGACCCCAAATATTGAGCCAGAACGATCCCTCTCGGCTAAAGCCAGGAGCCAAGGCTACGTTGTCTGTTGACATTCCAAAAGGATCTATACCTGTGCTCGGTGAAGGCGCGAACCACCTATAAGAGAAATCAGGTGAGCCTGCTGGCAGATAGTAATAATTTAGATTAGTGGTGACGGGCCAAATATTCCCAGCGTCGAAAAGCTGGAAAATTAGAGGCGCGTTTCCAACTTGCAGATCATAACCATAGAGGTTCTTTACTGTAGCGTCGAGTAACAGCAAATAATGATCAGTAAAGTCTCCGCTTTCAATGCGAACAGCCCTTGCCTGACTCGGTATCATGGAGATTTGATCAGGCACAGTGAATTCTTGTCCCATTTCGAGGATAGTCGGAGGGTCATATATCAGACTTGATCCAAGGCCATCTAAACTTATCGTCTGCTGACTATCTCCTAAACCGAAACCAGGCCTCAAAGAAAACTTTGCTGTGTCGAGGGCAACCGGCAAATTAAAAATCACTTGCACACTCGTAGGCCAGCCGGGTGGTATATATCCCTTCAGCGTATCTACAGCTTGTGCATAGTAAGTGTAGCTTTCCCATTCGATCTGAAAAGTGCCAAGAGTTGCAGATGTGAGCAGAAGGGGAGTTTCGCTAGTGTTTAAGACGAGGAGACTAATTCGGTGAAACCTGTGTCCCTCAGCCGGTAATTGTCCTTGATAGTCAGGTATTAGGCCTGAATCCGTCATTGCTATTTCCCAAGGACCCACAAATGCAGTTTTGGATGACGGTAATGTCTCTCTTGCACTTTCCCCAAATGGGATATTACCTTGTGCTGGCAGGTCTGTGTTCGTAGGCTGTAATCCTGATTCAGTTTGACTGGCATTCCCAGCTCTTGGCCCATTTGAGGGGCTTGGTATTTCCTGAATACCACGGAATATCAAAATGCCAAAAAGAGTAAGGACCACCAGAAGCAACGTGGCGACGCCAAACAGCGAGAGTGGCTTGAGTGTCAACGGCTGATCATTCTTCGATCCTATTCGGGCCGCTTCCACATTAGTGTCCAGAGTTTGTCCGCAATGCGCACATCTCTGCCAGCCTGCTTCAACTGGCTCCCCACATGATTGACATGAGGTAGGGACAGCTATTGAAAGACCTGTATTTGGACAGAAACGAGTGCCAGCGTCATGCTCTTTGCCACAGTGAGGACATATGATAGTTTCCATATTAAAGCTCCTCGGAATTCATGGTCCCCAATTGGGTGGCTAGCCATAACAATCATTGCTGGTTAGGCGCCTAGTCTTGCTACCATCGACGCGCATTACATAAATCTCATGGCCATTATCGTCATTAAAGTGATCGCTGTAAGAAGTGAAAGCAAGCCACCGGCCATCCTGAGAGAAGTTAGGTACCGGATTGTTTCCCCCAATGGTCATTTGTTCCATTTCGTCACCATCTGGGCTCAACGTGACAATTTCTCTATGCCACGAGGACCCCGTAGAAATGGATATTCTCTGTGCAATTGGAGACCAATCGCTTTGTTCCCGAAGCCCATCGATATTGGTCTGAAGATGAGCATTGGAACCATCAGCATCCATTACAAACAATTGAATTTCTCCTCCTTCGTTGGATGCAAACAAAATCTGTTTCCCGTTTGACGCTATGGTTGGATATATCGACCCGCTAGGCGAAGATATGCTAATTTGCGTTGGTGTGATAGCGGTTAATGGAACGGGTGGGGTGTCGGGCGTTATGGTTTCAACGATGGCTTTTGTGGTTGATGTAGCAGTAACCACCTCATTGGCGACTATATTTTGCGGCCTCGATCTGAAGATTACGAAACCACTTATGAAGAGCAATAAAGCACTGACTATCGGCACGAGTGGCGAAGCCCACCTATCTCTTTGTAAAAAAGAAGCCCTCCGTGCACGTGCTTCTGCCAAGGCCTCACCGCAACGAGGGCATACCTTCCATTGATCCTGTACCGTTGCGCCGCATCGCGGACAGATATTCTCAGCATCTAAGATTCTCCCCGCTACCGGGCAAAAATGCACTGTAGCCGGATGCTCCTGACCGCGATAGGGACAGGTACTGGTCCTCATAGGATAGATCAATCAACTTTCTGTCGACCAGAAATCCTCTATGGAGATAAATCCAAAGTCATTTAGATTAATCGAGCTACAAAGACTCCATTTTAAGAAATCTGTTCATACCTTTGTCAATCACTACGATATAAGCCTGTTTTAGGACGCACTTATAGCTGTGTGCAGTTCACCAATAGCTATAGATTAAGCCTTAGCTTTGGCCAGCGGCTGCCCACAGGCACTGCAAAATGTTGCCCCAGCCTTGTTCAAGTTTCCGCAATTCAGACAGGCTACTTCGTTGCCTGCAGGGGATTGAAAAACAGCACTTTGGCGGATTGCTGGCAACCAGAAGGGCAACCGTTGATAGACAATGACTATCGCGTATAGTAGTAGACCCAACGCGACAATAAAAAGAATCACTTGCAGAATTGTAAGAGCTTCAGAACCTAGACCCACTACCGAGATTAGTGGTCGAACAGCATAATAGAATACAACCAGTGTAATTATATAAATCAGCATCACCAGAAATGATCCTGCTTCTCGATAACGCGGAAGAGCCTGTGGCCACAAAACCCATAGCGTACGAGAGTAGCTCACAAGCCACACAATAATAATCAAGTAAATAAGAGTATTGATGATTGTCGGGATTGAAACTAGCGAATTTGGGATTCGTAATTCCCTAATAAATGGTAACCAGTTCAGGATTACTCTTAGAAGCCATAAGCCCAAGAGGATGACGAGCATCCGGATTGTCAAGACTTGCAGAAGTTCCGGAACCGACCGGGCGACGGCCGGCGGCTGGGCGGTTGGTGGTTGAGCCGGAGTCGACGTCTGCTCGCCTAGCGGCTTACCACAACTCACGCAGAATTGATTTGTGGGATCATTTGGGGTATTGCAATTTGGACAATTCATAGCTTCATCCTCCATAGCAGCTCACAAGAGACAACCTCCGTAGAGGCTTCAAATACACAGCGTTGCAATTCCGGATGTTAGCCGCCCCTTGCTGTGTTGTAAACATATATTACATCCGAAAATCTGGAAATTCAAGCATTCTGAGACTAGTGTTCTAGGTTTTGCATATAAAGATGCCAGGATTGTCTGTTCAGGAGGTTAGCGTGAGGGGTGTCCCGAGGTGGACAAGCAGTTTGAAAATAGATTTTCTCAGTTACTCTGATCATCTTCAAAGGCCGAACCCAACCCATGTTGGTAAGAGAATTCAAAACAGTCTATACTACTTTGCAACTGAGCTTCCATCTGTCTCGGTAATTGTCCCTTCTTCAATTGGAATATCATACAAGATATTGTCTCCAATTTTTAACGCATACAATCCCTTGGTCAAATCAACTTTAGCAAATCCGCCGGTATCGGTCCGCCCATCCCATACGCGATCGGCAAGAATATGTTGACCGTTTATATCGTCTTTTTCTGTAAACACTTCCATATATACATTTGTTGCTGGTTGCCCGGAAGGATCTCTTAATCCAATATGCAATTGTCCCAATCTAATATTAATCCGGTTGGACTGCCCCTTCGCTATGGCGATGTCAAGCTGGCCCTTTCCACTTGGCAAATTTCCCCAGTTGTAGCCCCGTAAATCAAGCGATACTGTATACAATCCAGGAGTGAGAATCGCATATGCAATTCCCGCGTTATCTGTATGCCCGCTTGCAGCACGTTTATCAATCACGGGGTTCCCACTCACATCTTTCTTCTGAGTGAAAACCTCATAATAGATTCCCTGCCAGGGTTCGCCTGTCGCGCCAGCTATAGCCACTTCAAGTTGGCCTGGTTGAAGTTTTACAGATCTTAACTTACCAGAACTTACGTCAAGGTTATATATGCAGTCTCGATCTGTCCAGCCATAACCTGGTGAAGCGCCGGCATCGACACAAATCACGAATACACCATCACTTAAATCGAAGTCCAACAAACCTTGTTGGTTTATATGTCCATTTCGAACTCTGCTTCCACGAACAGGGTTGCCATTGACATCAGTTATTTGTTCATAAGCTTCAACGTAAACACCCTCCCAAGGCCGAGAATCAGGTTTTAGAATAATCAGCCTTAACCCAGATCCGGTTGCCTCCTCAGCAATCTCCACACCTGAGCCATCTAATGATGGTGGGTTGTTTTCAGATGCTGCCATTTCAACTGGTGCCTGAACTGCAGTTGGAATATTTGGAACCTGAACAATCAAGGAGCTTGGGCTTAAGAGAATATACTGCAGTTTCCCTAGCAATAAGGTCCTTATTTGATTTTCGACCCTGTACTCTTTGGCAATTACGCTTATTTCTGCATCTATTTTTCCCTCGACGGGAAAATCGAGTGTAAACTGCGTGAATCCGTCAGAATCACTAACTTCCTTGTAAATATCCCCATTAGCAACCAATGTTATTGGTGCATCAGAGATTGGAGCTCCCGTTTCATTATCCACGACTCGCAAAATGATATCGGCTCTGCTTCCCTTTCTTTCCTCTAGGCGGATATTAACTATATCGTTAGACATGGTCTGGATTTGTGTCTCATAAATTTGATACTTTTCGGTCTCAACAACTGCTCGTAATCCTTTGGGATCATCTATCGATAAGCTAAACGTGACCGTGCCATTGACATCTGTATATTGACTGACGGCCCCTTCCGAATAGAGGAGTATTACCTTTGCATTGGAAATAGAACTTCCCGCCTCGCTTGCAACTCGAATCGAGACTGTTAGATGATTCTGGTTTACAAGGTACCCCTTAAGGAACACTACAATGGTTATTAGTGCTGCTACTACAAAAATGAAAACGACAATTGGGTGGTCCCCCCAAGGTTTCCAGAGCTTCCTTTTTGAAGACATAATGACACCTCTCCAGGGTCATTGGTGAATTCAGTATATAGTAAAAGTGCGACATTTTCAAGTATAGCAAGAAGAGATCTCATATAATAAGTCACCAACAAATTGGAAAAAGGAACGACAAAAGGTGGCCGATCACGTTCTGGCGCCAAAGTTCGCTGGTTTGGGCTACTTACGTCCAGAATAGTATTATTGACGTTCAGACAGTTATATCAATGGGTCAAGCAATGATTCACTTTTGGTGGTGATTGTATTCCAAATTAGGATCGAGCACCCAGCGGGTCAGACCTTCAATTGCCGCCTGATCCAGACAATGGACCCGCAGACCAAAGCCGGCACACAAACCACCCAGGCCATCCCACCACGCAATCCCTTCATCTCCGGGCAAAACAAACTCAAATATGGTGCGACGAACAAAAGGCAAAGGATACCCCTGTACCGTGAGTAGCAACCCTTGATGCAGAATATCTAGTCCGTCTGCTCCTGGTTTCTTCCAACTTTGTGCCTGCTTTTGAAATTCCAGTCTCGGCTCCGGGTCAGGCCAAAAAAGCTGCAACAACCGCAAAGACCAACCCGGTTGCATAGATGAAAGAATCGCCTGATACGCCTCCCGCGGCCTAGCTTCGGGCCGATCTGGATCAGCATACACCTCCGCGAATAAGCGGTATGTATCATCTTCGCCGATCAAAGCCGCATGACTGCGGACCTGCGTAAATCCCTTCGCCAACACAAACGTGCGCGTGGAACCAATCGATTGTTCTGCCATTACATCATTCCCTTGAAAATGGATTCAGGGATATTCAAATCCGAAGCGCGAAAGCCCGGCCGCATCGGGCGGTTGCCTGTTGGCAATAATCCTTTCCCTTGTTCAAATCGAAAGAGGGGCGAGAACGAAGGGCGTCCAGCCGTTCGTTCCACAATAGGTGAGACTTCTACGATTTCCCGCACGATCTGTCCATATTGTGGATTGCGTTCGATGTAGACAGCAGTTGTTATGGCTTCGGCAAACGATTGCGCTATTTGTATTTCTGACATACGCGCTGCATCGGGATGAGCCTGCACCACCTGCAGGAAACGCGGCCAGACGTGTTCGGCGCTGGTCGCATGGATCGTGAAAGCAGAGTGACCATGTCCAGTCGCCGCGGCGCGGATCAACTCCCAGGCTTCCGCACCACGCGCTTCGCCGATCACCACCCCATGCGGGCGCGAACGCAAGGCTGAGCGGATCAGGTCATACATGGTAACTGGCGGTGGACCCCCACGAATCTCCGGCCGGGTGACCGTGTAAATGATATTACCTGTGTCGCTTTTGCCGTCACCGTTCCACCCGTTCAGGACGATCTCGTTACTGTCTTCCACGATAAACAGACGAATGGCCCCGCGCGGGTAGTAATCCAGCATCTCCTGAAGAATTCGTTGTCCCACGAAGGTCTTCCCTGAACCCGTTGTGCCGGCTATGACCAGCGTGCCTCCATGAACCATTACACTCAACAAATAATTGGCCGCTTCTGGCGTCAGGATACCATTGCCGCGTGGAAACTCCTTCGGATCAAAACGCGGACGTGGCACAGGTGGAAGCCTGTTTTGGCAAAGCATGGCCAGACTCCCCTGGGTCAGATCAGCAGCCGTGCGGTAATTCGAGATACGTAAGGTGATCGTGTCTCCATACGGCGAAGCGGGAGGCATGATGTAATTGATACGTACACCCTTTCTCCGAACAGATCCGTCCACAAGCGGAACCATCACCTGCAACATGGCATCTGCAATCGGGTAATCGGGGGTCGGCGCGCGCTGGCCGGCGCGGTCGATCATGACACGTAAGGCGTCGCCAATTCCATCTGGCGCTGGACCAGCATATTCCCAGCCGTTGGTCGTGGTGTATACATAGATGTGACCGAGATTGATGGCGATGTCTTCGATGTCGGAACGGGCGATCAGTTCCAGCAAGGGACCCATACCGGACAGATCGCCGATCAGACGCAAGATAAATTCCTGCGGCAAAGCGACACCTGCATCCACTGCCCGCAGGCTTACCTCCTCAAAAACCTGACGCGCTAGCGCCTCGATCTCCGTGGATGTCATACTGCGTTGTAAAGATTCAATCGCCTTCTTTGCGCGTGCATCTTCGGCAAGCGTATTCCACCAGCGTTCGAGTTCATCCGTAGACCGTGCCTCCATGACAGGCTTCAATGTTTTGCCAGCGATATCAAACATGCTTCATTTCCCAAACCAGCCGCGTTTTTTGCTTGTGTTCGGCAATAGTCCAATCCGCGATGCCCCTTCGCGGACAGCCGGGACAAAATGCGCGGCAAAGCCCAGCAACGAATCTGCGAATGGACTTAGTTCCTCCAGCTTCTCTTTCTTGTACCGCCAGATCAAGATATCATCCCGTTTGTCAGAATTCACCGCCTGGGCCGCGATCCGCGCATCCACAATTGGCAGGATCCCATTGGGGATAAGGGCCAGTTCGATCTTGTCTTCGCTCAGCGCTTGTTGCAGCATTTTATGCGCTGACTTAAATCCGTCGCCTACCACCTGGTTGTAGCACAGCTTGACTCGGCTCCCAATAAACTCATGGGCGCTTCCCTTGCCGACAACATTGGCAAGAGAATTGATCATGCGCGCGATCCAGCGACGAGTCTCAGCAAGGTCAGGAATTTCAGGCTTGATAACAATCGCAATTCCCTCTGCGGCTTTCAGCACCGCGCGATGCACCACGTGGGCCGGGTTGATACCGACATCCATGATCACCACGCCCCCTGCCGCAACACCGGCCTCATACAGTCCCTGAATAACTTCCGCTACCTTGCCTTCCTGCTGTAGCACTTCATCTCCAAGATCATCAGTAATCAATCCGGGCAGGACACGCAGGGTGGGCAAGTTCTCCAGTGGAGTAAACGCATTCAAATAAGCAGCACCGGAGGCGACATCGCTCATCACACCCTTGCCAGCCTTTGCGATCTCACGGCGCAGCAAACCGATCATCGTTGTATTCACGCGCTCCATGCGCATGTGATATTGCAGGGCGCCAGCATTCCCGTCAGCATCCACGAGATAGGTACTGATACCAGATAATGCAAGGGCAACGGCAAGGTTCACTGCGACAGTTGTTTTGCCCGTGCCACCTTTTGGAGAGGTGATGGCGATCTTGCGTACCGCCATGCCCGATTGAATGCGAGCCGACATGTCACTACCGAGCACTGCCCTGCGATATTGATCATCTGCCGCGAGATTGCCAGCATCTGCACGGCGCAGTTCTTCATACAATTTGTTGATGTCCACATCCGAGGGCGGATATGCTAAAGCGGGTACACCAACACCATTCGCCCAGGAGGACATGCCATCCCCCACACCCGCAATGACGAAGATTAGCTTTCCGCGCTCGGCAGCCTTGACAAGACTCTCCGGGGAAACGGACGATTCAGGCGAGACGACAATCATGGCGCGGAAATCAAACAGGTCAATGTGTTGAGGCGTAAAGGCTGCGATCTGCGCAATCACAGAATGCCCCTGCTCTGCCAGTTGCATATTGAGCCGGGAAGTGACTGTCCCAGCGCCAAGCAAGAGAACCTGCATTACTGTCCTCCTCCCAAAACCTCTTCCCGATCCGATTTGAACAAATCCTCGAAGTCCCAGTAAGTAAAACCGGCAGTTGGCGATTTATCACCGCGCGCCATCAGGGAAACCACCAATCGGTCGCCCTGCTGGAGGGCAAGCGAAAGCACTTCACGACTTTCGTTCGGCACAAGCAGGAACAACATTTGCGGTTGGTCAAAAGTGGTGAAAGATGAGTCGGAGCTGCTTGTATTCGTTGAATCGGTTTGAGGCGGCAGTCCCTGCACCGAGATCACGCGCACACCCATCGGGAATAGATCCTTCGCTAAAGGCGGTAATGCGCGGCTCAAGGCATCTGTCTGTGCGACTTCCTGGGGCGCAGGCGTTGCTGTTGGTTCCGCACCATAACCAGGCTCGAGGATCAAATCAGGCATGGCGGTGGGCGTGGACATCTGTTGAGGCCGACTCGTGATCACCACTGTCACGCCAACCAAATCACCGGGTAGAAAGGCCTCTGCATCCGGTGCGACTAAGTTCATCGCATCCAACGGCAAGGGGAACAAACTATATCCCGGGTATTGTGCCAGTACAGCAGAGAGACGCGTTCCCTCTGCGGCCTTCGCAACAATCGCCGAGCGAAAGATAGGCTGACCACTAAAGATCGGTTGGGCAACCACGCCGCCGACAACGCCTGTAACCTCCTCACCGGAAATATACAGGCTGGCATTGTCGTCCTGAAAGACCGTCTTGACCGCCAGGTCATTCGGGGCGATTACATCTCCGATACTCAAGTCACCTGTTGCAGACAGAACTGAAATGGTGGGCGGCCGCTGAGCCGCGCCGAGCGCATTCAGGGCAAAAAACGCCACCAGAAAGATCCCCACCGACACACCAAGTACAACCAGGTTGACGCCCGTAGAGGCGATTCGTTTAAGCATCTTGTTTTCTCCAATTATTAGGTTTCCAGGGCAGACCGCTCTGGTTGAATGTTTGACGTAAAGCAGGGGTATCTTCCAGCACTTCTTCGAGGCGTTCCAGGGTCTGGCGCATCAGTCCATACACAACCATGATCACAAAATCGGTTCGGACATGATTGGGCTTAAAAAGCCGGTCATGCGCCTGCGCTACACTTCGGGCAACATCCATCACATCTGCATTCGCCAGTGCTTCCGCAGAAATCCGCGGCATGTCGGGAAAGCACAACTGGATAAGGTTTGCCAATTCTTCTTCGATATAGTGTGGGTAATCTGGTGATGGCAGCACTGGCTCCGGTTCGTGTTGAACAGGTTTATTAAGCAAATCGGCAACTGACATATTCGGGTTAATTCGCAACAGTTCCACCGCGCGCGGCAAACGCTTCAGTCCAGCTTGAATGGCTTCCAATAATCTCTCTTGTCCCCCCGCAGAGAGAGCTGCAACTGCCTCTACATTCCGAAGAGATACATGCTCTCGTAAGCCAGCTGGCAGCCCTTCCAACATGCGCTGCCATCGTTCCCTTTTGGACTGATAGTTCTCGCTCATCGAGTGTATGATACAAAGGGGTGTCGGGTGGTATGGCAATTGTGTCGGTAGGCGTATCGGTCAATCTGGGAAGGGATTAACACGGGAGATCTTCACCGTTGCCTCAATCCACGACCTCTTGAACCACACGCTGGATCTCACTCACCGGCGCAGGTTTTGTAATCGTCCTTGCGCCCATTGATCTGTACGTCTCCACAAGTTGTACATCCGCACTGCAAATGACCACACGGTGTGCCTCGCCGCGTTTGGTCAACATGGCAAAAATCTCCTCGCCTGAGACGCCTGGCAGGTGCATATCCAGCATGACAGCTGCTGGAAGCGGATCGCTCTTGAGTGCGTCCGCCCCTTGCGTGCCATCATGAACTGCACTCGCCTCAAATCCGCTCATTTCGAGAACCAGCTTGAACAGATTTGCCAGGTCCCGATCATCCTCGATGATAAGAACTTTCTTTTTCATCCTTCCTTCCCTTTCTCTAATGGCAGAGTGACAGTGAAGACAGTTCCCTTTCCTACAGTGCTTTCGACCTCCACCTTTCCGTCCATCAGCGTGACAAGCGTTTTTACGATGGACAATCCAAGCCCGGCCCCTTGATGCCGGCGGGTGGCATAGTCTGAGCCGCGGCGAAATGGTTCAAAAATGTCGGGCAGCCGTTCGCCGGGAATGCCGATACCGGTATCGCGAACGACGATGCTCCATTCCCCCTCCCCTTTCTCAAATGAAACGCAGACTTCACCCTGCTCCGTGAACTTGATCGCATTGCCGATCAGGTTGACAAGGACCTGCTGCAACCGCCCACCGTCACCTATAACTGTTTCAGGCAAATCGGGATCAATACATGTTTTGAGTGACAGGCATTTTTCGACAGCAAGTCCACTCATTGTATTTTTCACTACCTGCATCAGGGACTGCAGGGAAACAGCTTCTTTTTGAATCTTGAGAACACCTGCCTGTGCCTGAGCATGTTCTAGCAAATCATTCACCATATGGATCAAACGCTGAGCACTGGCTTGTATGCGTCCCGCCATTTCCACTGCATGATCGGATCGCATGGCAATAAGTTCTGCAAAGCCAATGATCGCCGTGAGGGGCGTCCGCATCTCGTGGCTCACCACGCCCAGGATGGCATCCTTGGCGCGCTCGACCTCCACCTGGCGTGAAATATCGCGCACAATCGCCACTCTTCCAACTCCCTGTACCTCACTCCACTCAAAGGCCAGCACGCGCCCGCGCAATTCCTGCTGGACCCTGTGGTTCGATGACAGTTCAGCCAGTCTATTTCCCATCAGCGACAGGGCAACGGGATTGGCAAGGACTACCTGGTCATCTTCATTCAGAACCACCACGCCATCCGCCACTCCGTTCAAAATGGCAGCATTCTTCTGGGCTTCATTCCGCGCTGTTCGGATCGCATTGTTGGCAATGGACATTCCGAGCCATGTCAGAGTTGCAAGGCTGAAGTAGATTGCCATCGGATACGGATTGGGGGAGAGGTGCAGGATGAAAATCAGGATATAGCTGTTGACGAGGGATACGAGCAAGGCCACGGCAAAAGCCGCCTGTGCCGGCAGCACAATGCCACCAGCCAGAATCGGCAGAGTCCAGACGATCAGCCCTCGTCCCGAAAGTTCACGAGGCGTGTCGGAAATGGTTATGACTACAATGATGGTAAGAATAAACAGCCAGCCTGCGAGTGAGCCGGCGCGTTTCCAGCGGTTAAGGACAAACAGCAGAGGAAATACGAAGAGCGCGAAAAGGCCGCTCAACAGAATTTGCGATGCAACAGGGTCATGGACAACCTCCAGAAACGGATCTCCGTAACTGAATGTGGCAATCATCGAGAAGACCGCGGCCGCCGTGAAAAAGGACAGGATGATATTGAGGATCTGTCTTCGACGACGATCGTCCGGATCAAAGGTGTCCGGGATCTGCATGAACGTGGAAAGCTTCATCGCGGCTCTTCAAAAATCTCAATCATCATCACATGGAATTGTTTCTCTCCCCCATCCTGGAACTTCACGTCCATCGTGGGTGCAATTTCCCACCATTGTCGCGGCTGGCTGGTCACAAGAAAATTGTCGCTCCATACATGGACTTCCACAGGCCCGAAAGAAGGTATATGCATTTCGCACAACACGGCCCCATCAGCCGCCACACTTCCCAACCACTCTGTCTTGCTGATCCAGCGCAGGCGGATCTCGTAGTCGTGCGAGACCTGAGCATCGACAGGAAGCGCATTGACTTTCACAGGGATCCAATTGAGGGCGAGATAACAGAGCGAGCCATTGATCCCTTGGAAAGAGGATTCTTCCCCAACGACTGCAAAACCGAACATGTCAAATGGTTTTGCAAAGAAGCCATCCTCTTGGAGTGTCCCGGCCGGTTGAACAACAACACCGGCTGTGCCATAAAATTGTTCGTCCACATGCGCGGTGAATTTCAGGACCACATCCCTGGATGGGGAAGGGCGAAAGCCGCGTCCACCAATGAGGGTCGCGTTATTGTATTGCTCGGCAGCAGGTGCTTGCCGCTTTGCCGTTTCGTGTTGAAATGATGTGTCCGGAAAATGTTGGATCGTCAGGCCAGCATCGAAGGCGATTTCGGCCGCGTGCCAGGCGCTTTCGTTTGAGACTTTTCCGCCACCATTGATGGTTGTAAAGTTCCAAAAAGTAGACGATAGCATCCCCTGGAAGCGGTCTTCCAGGGGCGCGGGGTTCTGGAATTCGTCAGGCGCTACATTCGCAAGGTTTTCAAGTCGCCTTGTTTCACTCCAGATCGCCCAGGCCGAATATAGCTGGCGGTAATTCAATCCGAGGAGAACGATGATGGGTATGATGAGCAGGTAGATGATCTTCATTTTGTGTGTTTCTTGCTCGATCCTTTTTATGGGTTATTCAAGGGGCTTTCAGCAATCCTCGCAAAGTTCATTCCCATTGGCAAGCCGCATGATACGAAAGTGTGTCGGGAGGTATTGCTTCCGTGTCGGTTTCCAACCGAGATTCCCCCTGAGATCAACTATCCTGGTTTGTTAAGATACCCCTTGTCATCCCCCCCAACAGCACTGTAAGTAAGGAATCTCTATACTTACACTTCTAACGCAAAACGTAAATTGGATGGACATGTTTACGCTGCTAAATGAGTTTGAGGCGATTCGGCCGCACCTGGATGGCAGTGGATCCTGTGCAAACACAGCTGCGCCCCCTGTCGTCCGTACTGTGCATGAAAAGATATTCAGAGGCGGCTATCAAGTGGATTACCGACCCTTGCTAAAGCATAACAAGAGAATCACGATTATCAAAAACGCGATTCTCCTGCGGGCGGAAACAAAAGTATAATGACTATGCTGAAATTGCTGGCATTCGTTTAGTGGTATGGGGAGACCTGAGCAATCATCGCAAATCATGTCACTTCGACTCCTTTCAACCAAACTGCATATTCCACGCCCCCGCGCAAATAGCGTATCACGGCCACGCCTGACCGAAAAATTGCTCGCTGGGGCGACTAGCCCAGGTAGATTCGTTTTGCTGTCGGGCCCAGCGGGGTTTGGCAAAACGACCTTGCTGTCTGAATTTGTGGCTGAACACCAGCGACCCGTGGCATGGGTATCTCTTGATGAGGCGGATAATGACCTGATCCGATTTTGGACGTACGTGATTACTGCCTGTCAATCGATCCAGCCAGGGGTGGGTGAATCTGCATTGGCATTGTTTCAAACACCTCAACCGTTGCCAGGCGATGCGATTCCCACGATTCTAATCAACGACATGGCCGGGCTCGAGAGTGATCTGATATTAATCCTGGATGACTATCACCTCATCCAGAACCCATCCATCCATTCAGCCTTAGCCTTCCTGCTTGACCACATTCCTGATAAGTTACATCTTGTGCTCTCCACGCGCGTCGATCCGCCCTGGCCCCTGGCACGTTTTCGCGCCCGCAATCAATTGATTGAGTTACGTGCTGCTGATCTGCGTTTCACCACGGAAGAGGCTGCTGCATTTCTTAATCAGGTGATGGGCTTGAATCTGTCTGCAGATGACGTGGCTGCTCTCGAGGTGCGAACCGAGGGCTGGGTGGCTGGACTGCAATTAGCCGCCATCTCCATGAAGGGGCGCAGCGATATCGCCAGTTTCGTTGAAGCCTTTACCGGCAGTCACGTCTACATCGCGGAATATCTGATCGAGGAAGTGCTCCAGCGCCAGCCGGAAGATGTACAAGCTTTCTTGCTGCAAACGTCTATCCTGGAGCGCCTGAATGCCGGGCTGTGTGAGGCTATCACTGATTGTGAGGATGGACAGTCCATGCTGATGGTGCTACACAGGGCGAACCTGTTCCTGGTTTCGCTGGATGAAGAGGGCCAATGGTTTCGCTATCACCATCTGTTTGGAGATTTGCTTGCACACCGACTGAAGCAGACTCTGTTGAGCGATGCCATCCAGGAATTGCATTGCCGGGCCAGCGCATGGTTCGCGCAAAATGGCTTGCTCGACGAAGCCATCCAACATGCCTTGCTGGGAAAGGATTATGAGCGAGCTATATCATTGGTGGAGCGGGTTGCGCGAACCATGATGTTTACCGGCAGGGTAAATGACCTTAGAAATTGGTTGAAAGCCTTACCGCAGGAATCTTTTGAGACCCACCTGTTCCTGAAGATTTACCAGGCGTGGATCGATCTCCTGCAAGGAAAAATGGATCTTTCCGAACCGGCCCTGCTAAACATGGAAACCATGTTGCGCTCTCTGCCATCATCGCCTGAGAACGATACCCTGCTCAAGGAAATGATCGTGATCTTGTCACATTGGGTTGCCCTGGCGGGGAACACAACCAGAGCGATCCACCTATCCCAGGAAGCGCTGGACTTTTTACCGGAAGGAGACGAAGCAGCTCGCGCCCGCGTTTTTTCTGCCCTGGCCATTGCCTATGGATCGGAGGGCAATGTTGAAAAAGCTGATGCGGCTTTTCGCGAATGCCTTCGCCTGGCGCGAGCCTCTGCCAACTACACACTGGCTGCCCACACGATGATGAGGGGTGGAATATGGTTGGGTTATTATGGAAAGCTCCACGAAGCAGCCCGGTTGTACCAGTCGATAATCGATATGGGCATTCAGGCAGGGCAAAAGATATTCTACCCGGCCGGTCAAGGGTTGATTGGCCTGGCCAGCGTCTACCTGGAATGGAATGAACTGGAGTCCGCCGAAAAAGCATTGCAGCAGGGGATAGATTTATGTAGTCAGGCTGGGTTGGATGAAGTTTTTACCGGATGGATCCTTAAGTCCCGGTTACGCCAGGCAAAAGGAGATCTCGCGGGCGCCTTGGAAGAACTCCAGGCACTAGAGCAGGCTTTTCCGAGGTCGGACACTTTTACCCTGACAATCCGTCAGATTCAGGTAAACCTGGCGATGGGGAATATCGATCGCGCATCCCGCCTGGCGTTGCCTTTTATGGATTGGCTTAGCATTGAAGAGGAACATGTCTCAACCAGACCCCCAGTTGTAGTAGTAGAAATTGTCGAACTGATTCTCGTCCGAGTGTACCTGGCTCAAGGCGAGCCCGAGAAGGCTCTGAAAATGCTCGAAGAGCTTCAGGCTACAGCCGAACCGGGTGGGCGGTTCGGGCACTTGATAGAAATGTATTTACTCAGAGCGTTAGCTCACCAGAAGCAGAACCAGGGGAAGATGCCTGCAATGGGTATCGAAAGTCTCGGACAGGCTCTGGCCCTGGCTGAGCCAGAGGGTTATGTTTTGCTATTTGCGGAAGCAGGGGCGGATATAGTACCCCTGTTGAAAGGGATCATGAAGGACCCAGTCGCAGCTGACCAGGTGAAAAAATACGCGCACAAGCTCTTGAATATTGTTTCAAGGAAGGATAAATCAGCGACATCTCCAATTGAAGGCTCCAGACTCGGAGACGAGATGATCGAACCACTAACCGATCGCGAACTGGACGTACTGCGTTTAATCGCCGACGGGCTAAAATACGAAGAAATCGCTGGAACGCTCTTCATTTCATTGAACACCGTGCGGACTTACGTCAAGGGGATTTACGGAAAGCTCAACGTCAATAATCGCTCACAAGCAATCGCTCAGGCTCATGAGTACAAACTGATCTAGACCCAAAAATCACATCTTTTTCCAGCCCAAATCACATATTCATGTGATTTGGAACTTTTCCGATTTAAGTATCATGAGAACGCAGCAATCAACAGAATACAAACGTCAATTCGTAAATAAGGAGAAAACCATGAAGTACAAAAGCGTAATCGTAACCCGAAAGGGCTCCCCTGAAGTTCTCAAGGTAATTGAGAATGATCTTCGCGCACCGTTGCCTGGGGAGGCACGGATCAAAATCCACGCCACAAGCGTAGGCCGCACTGATATCGGATATCGCAAAGGCGAATTATCCTTCGCACCTAAGATACCGTTCGTACCAGGTTATGAAATGATGGGGACGGTGGATGCAGTTGGCGAAGGCGTCACCAATGTAGCTGTGGGTGACCGAGTCGCTGCTTTAATTGGCCATGGAGGCTATTCCGAATACATTTACCTGGGCAAAGAACATCTTGTTCACGTTCCCACAACTCTAGACTCTGCGGAAGCCGTAACGCTGATACTGAACTACGTGTCAGCTTATCAAATGCTTCATCGAACTGCAAAGGTTAAAGCCGGTGATAAGGTGCTCATCATTGGTGCGAGCGGCGGCGTCGGTACCGCATTGCTCCAACTTGGCAAGCTGGCTGGTCTCGTCATGTATGGGACAGCTTCTCGCAGTAAACACAACATTCTGACCGAACTGGGAGCTTTACCCATTGATTACCACACTCAAGACCTTGTTGATGTGATACATCGAGCAGAACCCAACGGCCTTGATTTCGTATTTGATGGCGTAGGCGGCGAATATGGCAAAATTGGATTGGAAGTGCTAGGAAAAGGTGGCGAGTTAGTGGAATACACTCCCGCACCTAGTGGGCCAGGCGCAATTGCGTTATTAGGCTGGCTAATTTTGGTAAATTTGTTGATGTTACCAAATAGAAAATCGATCAAGGGGTATGGAATTTCCGCATTGTATAGAGGGAACAAACGGCCGTTTATGGACGACTTGCCTGTGCTCTTCAATCTACTTGGAGAAGGCAAAATAAAACCTATTATCGCAAAAAAGTTCCCCATCCTGGAAGCGGCTCAGGCTAATGAATTGCTGGAAAGCGGACAGGTCACTGGCAACGTGGTTCTATTGGCGCCCGCGTTGTTATAAGGCTATAAGAAGAATTGATGGTTGTAATGGAAACTTTCTTCGCCCTATGCTCCTGCCTGGGAGCACCCACTCTTGATTGAGCAGGTTCAGATGCAAATGGACAAATCTTGCATTTACGAGATTCATGTAGAAGGTCATCTGACGGACAGTTGGTCCGATTGGTTTGATGGGCTGGCCATTCGCAATGAGCCTAGCGGTGAGACAATTTTGACTGGCGTCTTAGCTGATCAAGCGGCATTGTACGGTGTATTAACCAAAATGCACGATCTTAATTTGATCTTGGTCTCCTTACACCGGTTAGCTTCAATAAACGAGGCTTAAGTTCCGTGTCCAGCATACCAACCATCCTGGCGCTCGATTGAAAGTGATCAAGGCATCTCAAGCCAGCCGTTCATATTGTCGCGGAAACCAGCGTGCCTGAGGGCGGATCAATTTGTCTCTCGATATCGTATGCAAACCCACTAAAGACCGTAAGCAGGAGGGTCCCAAGAGCAAAGAACAAAACAACCAGGATAAGGGTCGGATCGTTCACACGGAAGAAATATCCGATGAACGCTAAACCGGGAAACATGGACAGCCAGGCAATGATGCAGGCAATATACGACCCGGCCCATAATTTTCCAGCGAAACGTCGGAAGCTCATAGGGAGATGAGCATACCACCGAGCTGGCGGCGTATTGATCCTAGTGCCGACTGCGCCAATGATGATTCCAAGGATGGGAGGAAAAATGCCTCCGCCCACCAGGAGCATGGCGATGGACAATAGCATCATGATCAATCCACCGTTCTTCCTCTGAACAAAGAGAGTTGCCCACACGAGCAAGATCATAGAAATGAAGATGGCAAGGATTCCGGTTATGAGAAGATTCGGAATGATCGTCATCGCCGGCTCTCCTCCCAGGCTGCGAAAGAACGCCGATTCAGGCCAGGAGAGGATCATGATCCCGCCAGGAGCTACGTTGCCCTGGAATATTTCACCAATTCCGTGTTCGATGCCTGCCAGTGCAAAGATCGCACCGAAGGTTGAAGCGAACACTCTAGTTGCGTTTTTCATGTCTCCTCCTTTATTATCGTGAAATAACAGGCTGGAATTTTTGGGCCAGGCTGTTTGCCCAGGCGCGAATGGCTGTCCAATCGCGCACGTCGTTAGACGGCATCCCGTGAAGGGGACTGGCCGGTAAACTGGCAATCAAGCTCTCGGGGAAGCGCAACTTCGCCGGGAACTTGCCACCGAATACTTCTATGACGACCGGCGTCAGCCAGGGAAATTTCGCCAGCTCTGTATCGAGCTGTGCACGCGAACCCTGCATCTCTTTCTCGTCAATGCTGTTCGGGCCGAGCGCGAAAATCGCCACGGGTCGCTGTGCGAGGGCATCCTCGTTCCGCGAGAGAAAATTGAGTGCATCCTTGTGCCAAAGACCAAAATAGAGAGGAGCTCCCAGCACGACCGCGCCGTATCCGGCGAGCGTATGCACTTCCCGCATGGGCTGAAGATCCACGCTAAGCCCTCTTTCGCTCAGGGTCGCCGCGATTGCCTCAGCCACTTCCTGCGTTGAGCCATATTTAGAAGCATAAGCCATCAGGGTTTTTGTTTCCATCGATTGATTTTCCTTTTGAAAGATATCTCGTTTCTTTTCAGCTACATCATAGCTTCACCCTTACTCTCAGTCATCTATCGAAGGTTAGAGTCCAGGTTATATTTATTGGAGACTGATTCATCGATCGGGTAGGCTCGTTATGCTCTCCGGCGGAGAGTACAATAAGCATCGATAATGGACGCCCCGGCTTCAGCCTTCATTCTCACCAAAATTCGCGTGCCCGCTACACGGCCACGCATTGTTCCTCGTACACGTCTCGTTGAGCAGCTCACCCCCGCGGCCGGCACAGACCTCATTCTGGTTTGCGCGCCCGCTGGTTACGGCAAAACCACACTATTGGCTGAGTGGTCCCAGACTCTTCTGCAAAATGGAGTCGCCGTCGCCTGGTATGCACTGGATTCGGGCGATGACGCCCCGCTCACTTTCGGTTCCTACCTTATTGCCAGCCTGACTCAGGCCCTCGGCCCGACATCCGGTCTGGCGCACATCACCCAGCGCCTGCGCTCCTCCCCCGAACTAGATTTGCAGAAGATCCTCCCTGCCATTATTAATGCAATCGTTTCCAGCGACCGAGACTGTGTGATGATCCTTGATGACTATCACCTGATTGACGCTCCGGCTATCCACAGCGCGATATCCTTTCTCCTGGAGCACCTTCCTGAGAAGATGCACATCGCCATTGGCAGCCGCTCGGACCCTCCGCTGCCTCTGGCTCGTCTGCGGGCGCGAGGAAAGCTGCTCGAGATGCGTGCTGCCGATCTGCGCTTCTCAGCGGATGAAACGGTGCGATTTCTGAATGAGGTGATGCGGCTGGATCTATCGACAGAAGTAGCCCATGCCCTCGAAGCGCGCACTGAGGGATGGATCGCCGGGTTGCAACTGGCCGCGCTCTCCCTGTCGGGTCGTCCGGACAAGGAGAACCTGATTACTTCCTTCACCGGCAGCCATCGCTATCTCGTTGAATATCTGCTTGAAGAAGTGTTCAACCGCCAATCGGATCCAGTACAGTCGTTTCTCCTGTCCACTTCCATCCTGGAGCGCCTGTGTGGTCCCTTGTGCGAGGCCATTCAGGGTGAGAGCTCCGGCGGCGAAGAAATTCTCAGACAGTTGGAAAAAGCGAACCTGTTTGTGGTTGCCATCGACGAGCAGGGCTATTGGTATCGCTATCATCATCTTTTTCGCGACTTCCTGCAAGTCCGGCTGAACACGACCCAGTCGGAGCGCGTGGCCTCGCTTCAACGTGCGGCCAGTGAGTGGCACGCGGCACATGGCTTCTTGCACGAAGCGGTCAAACATGCCCTTCTGACCCGTGACTGGGATTTCGCGGCAACTTTGGTCGAGCAGCATGGTGTCTCGGTGGCGTTGCGCGGCGAATTTTCGACCCTCTACGAGTGGTGTGCAGTTTTCCCCGAAGATGTGATGCGGCTTCACCCGTCGCTCTGCCTCTTTCAGAGCAACGCATTAGCAATCGGGCATCGCCGGCAGAACCGAGGCAGGATTGAAGAGCGGTTGCAGCAGGTCGAGCAGGCGGCGGCTGCGCTGGAGGACAAGCAGCTGGCTCGCTTGCTCATTGGCCAGGCCGCCACCACCCGTAGCATCCTGGCAGCGTTGACTCCGGACGCGGTTGTTGACCCCCGTGAGCAGTTCGCCCTCGCTCAGAGAGCGCTTGCCTGGTTGTCCGAGGGCGATCCTGCCCGTTCGGCGATTGCACTTACGGTAGGTTATGCCCACATGGCGCTTCACGATGCTGTGGCCGGATCCAAGGCAATGGAAGAGGCCAGACAATTGTCGGTCGTCTGTCACAATTATTTCGGAGTTGTGGAGGCCACTTTTCACCAATCGTGCCTCGCTCACAACCAGGGGCAATTGCGCCGCGCGGCAGAGATCTGCCGACAGGGGCAGGCGGACATATCGGCAATCTTGGCCCACCCGGAGCAAGAACTGCCTGGAGTGGGGTGCCTGGACATTGCGCTGGGCTGCGTACTTCTGGAGCAGGATCGGCTGGAAGATGCAGAGCAGGCTCTCCTTCGCGGCCTCGATCTGATCGGATGGGGGCTGAACCCATATTACTTGATGACGGCGTACCAGGCATTGTTTCGCCTGCGAGAGATCCAGGGCCGTTCAGTAGAGGCGCTCGATTACCTCACTCGTCTGGAAGATGCTTGGCCTGATATTGCTTTCTGCACGCGTGGGCTCAGGATTATGCACAGCTTGCGGACAGAACCGCAGGCTCCATCTACCCTAGCAGAAGCAGCAGCTTGGCGTCAGGCATTCGCAACCTCCCTCGGTGACGGTGTGCCTCCACCCGGAATGGGTCCTTTTGGGGCCGCGGAGGCATATTATCTGGGTTATCTTGTCTGGGTCTGCGTCCAGATCTCCATTGGTAATTCGAGAGTAGCTTTGTCTTATCTGGAACGGCAGCTTAGTCTGGCTTTATCTAATGGTCTGACGAACCGTGTAATTGAGCTCTCATTGCTGGAAGCTCAGGCCAGGCAAGCGGAAGGCGACAACAAACGCGCTTGGTCTGCCTTGGATCGTGCGCTTGCAGCTGCAGAGCCCGAAGGTTACGTCCGCATCTTTGATCAGGGGCCAGCTCTGAATCAATTGCTTGCGGAGGCTGCCCGACGTGACATTCACCGTGATTTTGTTGAGCGCATATTGGCGGTCATTCGGATAGAGCCACAGACTTCTCTTTCAGGTACACGCGATGAAGCCACCAGTAGGTACAGATTAGATTCGGGCGAACAGCTCAGCGAGCGCGAATTGGAAATAGTGCGCTTGATGGCTTCTGGAGCGACGAACCAGGAGATTGCGGAGCAGCTTGTGATCACCGTAGGGACGGTTAAAAGTCACATCAACCATATTCTGCGGAAATTGGATTCCCATAACCGGACCGAAGCGGTAGCAAGGGTTCGAGGGCTGGGCCTGCTCGAAATCTAACCCGAAATCTAACTTTCGGCAGATGTCGGCGAAAGCACATATCATTATTCTAGCTCTATGCTGGATTATGTCCGTCAACGTGCAATCGAAGTTCTAAAAATTCCACGGAGCGCGGTTCTTGCCACAAGTGGTCCCGCCGGTGTTCAGGCCTCCGAGTTTCCCTGTGAAGCGCTACAACTGGAATTGTATCTCCTGGTTCCGCAGACCTCTGACCATCTATTCAACTTGGAACACGTTTCTACTGTAAGTTTGCTAACAGAGAAATGGGAACTGAAAGGTGAAGCACAAATCCTCTCACCAAATTTAGCTGACCTAAAGTTGGATATGCTGCGAGAGCCAGGAGTTGAATGGAGTGTCCTTGTACGAGTCCGCCCTTGCAAGCTGCAAATTCGGAAAGAGGAGGGCTGGGGGAATCTTGAGACCATCGATATCCAATCGCATTAATGGATCAACCAGACTCACAACCAGGGATAAATCAAGTCCACCCATAGGCAAAGCGGGCATGAAAACACCTTACAAAAGGCCAATTCAAGTGTTTCTGCCGCCTACATGCTCTGACTGCTTTCCTCAATATCCCGACCGGACCAACTTCACACAGTGTATCCCCTGTAACAATGATAGAATCTCAAAAAGAAAAAGTGTTACTTATGGAGGTTTCAGGGAGGCACTATCCTCACCTCTGTAAGCAAGCTTTCCATCTTCTTGGAAGTGAGCATCGTATCTATATCACGGAGGGGACAGCTAGCATGTTCGCGGCTTGACCTGTCGATACCTCCGCCGTGTGTGATCCACTGTTGTATCGACGGATCTCCGACATGGTATTGGTTGTGAAACCGCAGAAGTAATTTTGAGTGGATGATATCTCTTAAGGATCTCGTCCGCATTGTCTTCCTGTTGTTATATCGAATTCATAGGCACCCAACGATGCCCTCGGTTTTCTAAAGAATCCCCAAATGCCCAAAATAAGTTTCAAACTGTTCCTTTTCTGGGGAGCGGCGCTGGTTATCGCTATCGGCCTCTTCGTCTTTGTCCGTGCGCTTACCGTTTGCTGGCGACTCACAGCTCTGCCAGGTATTCCCCCCGCCAGTTGCGCTGGCGAAGTAGTCAATCCTCTGGAAGCACCCGCCGTTGACAACGATCAAAATACGCCCGAGCCGACAGCAACGCCTGAATTTCTGGCATCAGAGGATCTAGGCTATAACATATAGATACGCTCAAACTGGCTCATTGGAGGTCAAGATATACCTGATTCATAAATCAGAGATAATGAAATCATTGATTAACTAAATCTCCCGCAAAGCGGTTGACGTCATACTTCAAGATGCCATACAACGTGTCATTACAACGGCTCGTCGATCTATCCTGCTTCAATCCTGTGGAACGAACGCTACCCCCACACCTCTCTCGGGCTTGTTTCCAGAGCGATGCCTGTAATTCATGTTTTCGACCGATCTACATCATTTCCAACAGTTGCTGATGTAGTAATCCCGCAATCAAATCCAAGCTAGCCGGTCCAAATTCATCAAAAATGCTTTCTAGAGTTGTGTTCCCGTCCAATCGATCTAAGATGGGTTTGCTTGCATGTGAGAGAGTTATGTAGTGACCAGCTCCACTCAGCGAAATGCCAAAACTCGTTTCCTTCTTGCTTATAGGAAAGGATAACTTAGGACGGTCGGACATGCCAAGTTCTACGGACATACGACTAATTGTTTTTTTCAACGCTCTTCTATGTAATGGGTCACGAGATAGGCTGAGTCTTTGGGCGACCGCTCGGCAGCCACCTCGGCAAGCATTCAAGGCTGCACATGAAAGACAATCTTCCGGAATAAGATTGCGCCATTGCGAAATCACGGAAGATTGCCACATAGTTTCAATATCTCCTTCGGGCATATGACCCAAAACGACTTCTGAATGTGTGCAGGGCCGAACTTCCCCCCATGGACCAATGGTGCAGTGTGTAAAGCCGGATGTACAACCTCCGCCGCCAAAATCTTCCTCGGGCGAAAAACATGTCGGAACACAATTGCTCAAAGATATCCGTGGTTCACTACGCCGCATGGCGGCGATTTGCGAAAGGGCCCATCGCAACTCCTGCGTGGTAATCGAGAAGTCTTTCAATGGGGGACCGTAGTATCTCCCAAATGAGACATTCGTCGCGCCGCTCGAAAATGCCACATCGACAACTTCAGAAAGATGAGGAATCGTGTTCGAAAGAAGCAGCGTATTTGTGGCAACTCTTAAACCTGCCGCAGTTGCTGACCGAATATTTGTCACCACCTTGCTAAAGCTATCGATCCCTGTGAATTGTCGAAACGCGGTTGGATTACTGCCGTGCAGAGAAACAAGCAAACCCCGCAAACTCTTGCAATTCGTTAATATTTCGATGGTTTGATCTGCTTTCACCCAATTGCCATTGGTGAACAAGACGAATGGAACGCCCAATTCATCAATTCGCTTCATCAACGCAGGGAATTCAGAATGCAGGGTAGCCTCCCCACCTGTGATGCGCAGAGCATGGATATAGGGCCGTAATTTATCAATGATCAATTCCCAGCGAGTGATGTCCATCTCGAGCCTGGAATGGGCGAAGACATTTCCACAACCAACACAGCGATGCTGACAACGCGTCGTGATCTCGAAAGTGAACACGCTGGGCAAGGGAGGCTGTAGATAGTAGGGAAGGCGCGAATCTTCCCACTGTGTTTCCGGAGAGCGATGAAACACTAGACCTCACATTGCAGTTCGATGACAAGCCGTTCGTTCGGCTTGGAACGACTTTTACTTCTCAATGGGGACACTTTCACTTTGACGCGCGGCAGCGAACCGTCAACAACGAGATCTTCCAAAGTCAAGGATTCCGTTTTCGAAGTGGGTGTCGAGCGTTTGTTAGGCTTGGGGAACTTCCTTTTTTTGATGGGGGTCATGATTTAGTATCCCTTTCAACCGGATTGACTTGGAGAAATGGATAAAACTCGCAAGCCTGAGCAAGCAGTCGTTCGACGTTAGGCAGGGTTTTCTCCAATTGCGGGTATGATTCGACCAATCTCTTGAGCTCCTGTTCCATCATTTGGGTGTATGTCGTGAGCTCTTGTTGAGAAGGCAGCCGAAGCAGTTTTAGAAACAACCAATCCAGCGAACGCGCCAAGGTGGCTGGTTTCGATTGCGAGGCCTCCGCCAATTCCTTGCTGAACGAAAAGAAGGCTCGTTGGAAGTAATTCTGCCTTTCCTCACCCGTAGCTTGCAGAGCCTTTTCAAAATATGCCGATCCTTGAATACCTTCGTAGACCGTTCGGATCGCATGTGCTTCCAGCGGGAGAAGCAAGATTCCGTCCTGATAGCATGCCAGCGTAGCTTCGAATTTTTTCTCCCGAAACGATAACACGCCTAGGCTCAGGAGACATTCCGCCTTGCGGTATGCATCTTGGGATTCCTCCGCCTTCAGAAGGGCCTCTTCGGCAAATTTTCGAGCCAGCTGTAGGTCTGAATAAACAGTATTTGTCCGCGCAACGCGACTCATGAGATTGCGCAAATCTGCTACATCAGCATTCATCTGGTACTTCTCGAAAACTTCAGCAACCTTATGTAATTTTTCGAGCAGATGATCAAAATTCCCGGTCCGATATAGAATGTAGTTCTGAAATCTTCGGGCATGGGCGAGGCCCAACGGATCATTCTTCTTACTAAAGATCTGCATTGCCTTTTTCAAATGCTCTGCAGCCTCAGCTGTGCTAGTGGTATCCCATAGAATGGAGGTCATAGAAAGATGAGCATTCCCCATCAATTTGTCTGCATTGAGAATATATCCGAGCTGTAGAGCCGCCTTGGCGTATCGCCGCGCTTCTCCGAAATGCTCCTGCCGGTGCGCCACCCAACTCTTGCCGAGCAGCAACTCTGCGTGATCGGCATCCGTATACAAACTGGGGATCTCATCTATACTGTCTAAATATTGTCTTGCATCCTCCAATTTGCCTTCCAGCCTGGCCTGGTTATATTTTCTTTGTAAATCCTTGAGCTTTTCATGTTCCTCGATCGTGCGCTTGACCTCCTGGAGCTCATCCACAAGTTCCGTTCGGTTCGCGACCTCTGGATCATTCTTCCAGGTAGCGGTAATTTTATCGATGAAATCCAGCGCTAGTTCTGGATCTGTGGTGCTGAGGCTGTGAAGGCGATCCCCAAGATGATCGATGCCTCGCTCATAGCTCGCCTGTTTGAAGTGGGTGCCTACCTTGCATTGCTCGATATATTGTTCGAAAGCAAGTTTATATTCCGGTTTCGGTGCGCTAAATGCGATATCGCCCCGCAACTGGCAGTAAAGGCCGTAAATCTGGTGATAGCGTGCTCTGGCAAAGCTTACACCCTGCTCCCATTGTTTAAGAGCCATCTGTCGATAGTGGGCTGCATTTTTGCGTTCACTTTGTGACCACTGGTAGTAGTGAAAAGCCTGAGTCAGATGGCATTCCGCAATCCTGAATTTGTCGTTACTTTGGGTTGCGAGAAGATACGCCTCGTTCCCTAATTCCTCGACGTATTTCATTGTACTTCGTTGGTGTACCTTACCGGTGACCAGATCGGTATCGACTCGGAACATTCGGCACCGGATATTGAGCGCATCTGCCAGTTCCGATCGCCGTATTTTTTGGCGGAGGATGGCTTCGGCCTCGTCCAACAAAGGCCTCGCCTCTTTCGTCAAACCAGTACGGAACAGGATGTACGCATGATACTTTTTGAGCAGGGCAAGCCTGTAATCATCCGTGCACATTTGCTCTGCCTTGTTGAGATTGACAACCGAGTCGGCAGTGTCGCCCATTTCCCAGAGAATCATAGACATCACGTACAAACTCATGACCGTATCCAGGTCCCAAGCTTGGCGTAGCAGAAATCCTGTCTGGCAAAGGAGTCGGGCCTCGTAGAATTCACCCGTCAAGCGGTATAGATTTCCTAAGTTATTCAGAATTTCGGCAATCTGCTGGATAAAGGTCTTCTTGCGCTCTAATGTCTCAGAGATTTCGAAGACTTTTCCTGCAAGTTCCATCGCGAGTTCCAGCGCACGTTGATAATTCCGCTCTGCCTCCTTCCAATCGCCCATCGCACGGTAACAATAGCCGAGCTGCTGGTAGATGAGGTAGCGCCGCTCGTACAGGTAACGATCTAGCGGACCTGCCTTCTTCCAGTCATACGAATCAAACGCTTCCCGGATCTGGCGTTCCCCTTTTTCCAATTTTTGTGCCGCTTCTTCGAACTTCTCGCGAGCAATCAACACACCACCGGAGTAATATCCATTGAGAAAGTATTGCATCACTTCCGAGAAAGCTGGTTCAGTCTGGAAGCCCTGAATGAACTCAAGAATTAGAGCGGCTAGTCCGGAGCGACGGTCTGCGGTCAGTCTTTCAAACAGGGCTTCGAACTCACGGAAACCTGAGCGGAAGTCCGCATAAAGCCGGTAGTACAGAGCCTCCACTTCGTACGAGCGTCGTGTGACGCGTTGCTGTTCCGTGGAGACTTCCCAATCCGGCAACGCGTTTAACTCCTCATTGTAATAATCGCAAATCCTCTCGCTCAATTTCTTGCGCAGTGTTCGTTCAGGATCCTCAAAGGTGTCCCAGACATAAGATTGCACCAGACGGCTCATTTCGTCATGCAACACGAAATAATCTTCATTTGCATATTTTACGAACGGCAGCTCCTGAAGCTCTGCAAGTAATTGCTGGCTGCGGCGGGCCTTCTGTCGAGGTGCAAGGTCACTCAAAAAGAAAAACTCCAGCAGTTTGTGATTGAAGCGCCTGTTGAAGTGCGCCATATAGAGAATGATCTCATCCACTGGTGATTGGAACCTACGGATGCCTTCCATTAGCGCCGATTCGAACTGCGTGCGCAGCGATTTAATTTCCTTTGCTGGTAAGGCTCTGAGCCGGGATGGCTCCAGCTTCATAACATCCGGCATAATGGGAATGCCGCGATCCAGCCAATCCAGCGACAGGGAAATCTTGATCGGCGTTCCATCGCTGAGGAAGTATATGTTTTTTTTCAGATTGGGATCGACCTCTTTCAGGTGAGGAGTCTTCGTCTCCTGGAAGTACTGCATCGCCTCTTTCTCCGAAAACCCCGTCAAGCGAATCCTTTTGATCTGCGATGGCTTGAAAATTCGTTCTAATTCTGCATTGAATTCCTTTTCATCGTTGCGACGTCCAGCTAGTAACAAAACGGTATTTTGCAGGCGCTTTGCCAACTCCAGACTAAAGGCGAACAATGGCGAATCCTGGATGAGCTCGAGCGTGTCAAAGAAGATTACAAATCTACGGCGGCTGGCAATTTTGCTGAAATCCTCTAAAAATGCATTCACCAATTCTCCTTCTTGTTGCAGGCGAGTGAGAGGTTCAGTTGCAGACTGCACATTCCGCATGATTCTGTAGTAGTGCGGAAATTGCTTGGGTGCCACACTAACGATTTGCTCCAATATCCACGCTTCGGATCGATGCACTGTTTGGGAAAAGTCGATGATGTCCGTCACTAGAATAGCTGGTGCGGCCTTATATTGTTCTTTGATCTTTCGCAAAATTGCGGTTTTTCCAATTCCCCCAGGCCCGGCAATATTGACAACGACAGTGCCTCCCCAACGATCTACGTGTCGGTCGATTTTGGATATCTCCTTTGTGCGCCCGATGAAAGTCGGGAATTGTATATTTTTGGTTTTCATAGTGTGCCCTCCCGTACGCAGATGGCCTTCTGTCTATTCCACCTCATCACGAGGTGCAGCATATTTCTCAAGAACGTGCATAAATTGCTCTTCATAATCCTGGCCTGGTGTTACTCTTTCAATGGCTTCCTGCAGTTCGTGATCCTGGCTCCATCTTGCTTTGAGAACATGAAGCAGTGCCGGATGCTCCTCATCCTGAACTGCCGTCATTGCCAGCAGCAGAGATCTTTCGAACGCACCCAGAAGCCTAGTAACGATGGTTGCGGCATCCGGCGGGTTTTCTTTGGCAGTTTCCACCTCCAAGAGCTTCGTCCAGTGATAGAGAAGCTCTAGAAGGTTCATCGCCATGCGCTCAGCTGGCTTCTTCACTCCCGCTTCGCTGCTCTGAATACGATCCAGATATATCTCAAGCGCCAGCGAATTTAGCATTTGGTAACGGGCCAGGGCATTCAGTTGCATATTAAGGGAAAGCGCGCGACGCATGACATAATTAGGAAGAATGGAAGAGGTTGCATCTTCCTTGTCAAACAGATTTATTTTTTCGAGTCTGGCCCGCATTTCGCGCGCGTACCGAGATTTATCTGCAGCCTGGCTTTGCAGGATTTCGCGATCCAACAAGCCTTCCAGCAGCTCTCGGTCAAAGCGCCGGAATACACTCAGATTCCAGATGACTGGCAGAAGATCAAATTCCATAGATCTGAGCATTTCCTCATAGATCGTGCTGATCACATGCCGCTTATAGAGCCGCTCCCATCCTCCCGGAGGGATAACACACCCCTCAGCGGCCAACGCAAGCAGCATTTGCTTGGTGCATTTGGGATGTCCGCCCGTCAGGTAGTAAACTTCATTACTAAGTTCCAAAATATCACTGAGCGGTACGGGCAGGTCCATTTGATTGACGATCGCCTCCAACATATCACGGACAGATCTGCCATCCAGGGGATCTAACTTGATTTGAGCAGCTTTGGAGAACGTCGGAAAGATTTCTGTGGGGAGCAGTGGATGCCGTGCGGCCAAAATGATCTTAAGTTCGATTTTGCCTTGAAGACCCCAACGTCTCAACAGATGTTGCAGGTCTGGATTTTCGATGATGCTTTCTGGGCTGAAGAGGTAATCAATGGCCGCCTGGTTTTGATCGGCATTATCAAAAAGAAAGTAGAAGTGACGAATTCGCGGTCTCTGATTGAGGAGTACATCCAAGGCTTTTGCAAGATCAAGATAGCCCGCGTCAGTATTTCTTTCTCCGCTCAGCTGCCCCACTATCATTGGAAGTATGTTTGCTGGTCTGCAGGAGTTTAGGTCAATAAAGGTGCAGCGCGTATCTCGGGCATACTTTTCCTTAAGGTGCTGCAGAAGATACGTTTTCCCAACTCCACTGGGACCGTGCAGCACGATGCGAATATTCCTCGCAGAGCGAATCCTTGGAAACAGTTCTTCACGATCTTCAAATTCCAATGAGTCCTCTGATGGCCCTTTAACTGGGGAGACTTCTCCTTGCAAGCCGCGCAATTCCTGTTCCACCGTTTTCACGTCGGTATTGATCACGGGAATTTGCGTTGCAGATAAACCGATAGGTGCCAAGACCTGACCGGCAAGAAATTGCCAGTATAGAGCGGGGCTACGCTGCTTGATTTCGGCAAGCAAGCGGGCCAGCTCATTGTTCCGCTCGAAATCAATCAGCAAATCCGAATAGAGAGATTGAGGTTGTAAATTCATACTCCGCAATCTCAGCTTGGGATCGATAGCAGGGAACGTTCGCGTCCAAATATCATGCAATTGTGCAGGATCCTTGAATGAATCGCGTACGAGTTGAATCAGATCGTCTTGGTTATATACATGATTAATGACCTGAATCACTGTATTTTCATTCCCCCAGATGATATTCCCATCTGCAAGTCCACCGCCAATCTGTATACCATTCTCAGACATGGATGTCGTGATCTCCTTTGCCCAGAATCATTACAAGTGATGAAAGGATGGCGAGGAAAAAGCAACGTTGCGACTAATGTAATGTACCCGAATAGCCACTGATACTGTCATTATAGCATTTCATAAAAGGTTTGTGAAAGATGTCCCGAAGGAGGAGCAGGGCATTCTCAACGTAAGAGGGCAAGAGCTTGGTTGGGGTGAGCTGCGAAGAAGCGTCGGACAGATGGGACGAAAGAGAAATTTGCTTGAGCCAGTAAGCCAAGAATGAGGTTGTTCAAGATGGCCATATTATTAGCGGTTGGACGCTTCTTGAGGCGAGTATGATCTTCAAGCAGGGTCACACACGAGGGTAATGCAAGCGGTTTTCAATCTGCCAGTAGGAACGCAACATCTGCAATGATTGGTCTGGGGCAGCCTACTCGGCCGATAGGCTGGTGAGGCCATACACGAGCTCATCGCGGGTTGTTCCAGTTTTGGCGATAGTTACGCTACGTTCGAGTTGGAAGACTTGCTGGAGGACAGGCCAGTCGAGGAAATCGTCAAGTTGGCTGCTGGTGGTGAGCGTGCGAACTTTGAGGCGGCTATGCCTTTTATGGGTGGTAGTAGCAGAACGACAATCCTTGGGAACAGCCCATGCCGGGCAGAAGCTGAACATTCGAGTCAAACCAATCCTGCAGCAATTGGGGATGATTGCCTTTTACTGTCCATAGATAATGGCCGCCTGCCTTGCCAATTTGGACGGAGACCCGTCCTTGGTTGTACAGGGCATCGCCAATTACCACTTTATTGCGTAAATCAATATAAGTGAGTAAGGTTGGAGCCGCGCTGATCTCATTTTGCCTATTTTCAAGCGCACCTTGCGCCAAAGTCACGCCCTCGCCTGGCAGATAGGCAGCTAATAGACATAACCCATCTGTGAGGTCCGTATCAATTGTTCCACAAATCACCTGCCATCGATCGCCACTACCACTTGGTAGCCTTCTTTCCCGCAATACTGATGGTGTTTTCCCAACAGCGCTTCAAATTCCTGTTCATCCAGGATATCGGCCAGTTTCCGCCGATAGGTATGATTGCTGGGCATGCTCTTCCGTTTCAACCCTAGCACATTGGCAATCCACGCCCCACGCAAGGCGACCCATTCCGCAATCCCGCTCGGCTTATCTTCGCCACACAACTTCCCCAGAAACATCCCGGCAGAATCGTGGCCAGGGCATATCGTTTACCCTTGGGCTTTCTCTTGTCCGCCAAGCCCTGAAAGTGAAGATACAAACTCCCCAGATTCATGACCCTTGCCGTGATACACTCCATCTCGACCTTCCTTGTGTTGTGGATTTGTGCTGCACACAAAAGCATAATCGAGAAAGGTCACTTTTTTCAACTTTGAAAGAGCCCTGACACTTGCATAACTGACTGTAGCAAAACTCCGCCCCTAGGTAATAGGGGCGTGGATTCTGCCGCCTACGTGCTTTGACAGTTTCCCTATACATCCCTATAATCCCGACCGTTCCTACTTCCCACAATCCATCCGCTCCCTTGAGAAGCCTGGCAAATCGCTAGGCTTCTACTGTTCTATCTCTCCTGCAAATCCCCATCACCGAAAGGATACAAGATTCACGAATTCAAAATCAAACCAAGTATATGTCTCAGTCCAGATCGATAAGAAGTGAGCATGTGGGAAAAGGCTCGAAGCTGAGCAAGGACAAAACACAAGTAAGTGGGAAGCAGGAATACAAAACTTGCTACATGAGGTAGTATGAAATCTCAGCCACATGCTCGATGCAACTTCTGACACAGCTCGATTTCATGAGCTGTATCGGAAGTTAGCACGCAACGATAAACCGTTCAAGTCCTACACAGGAGGTCCTTTAGACCCACAATACAACTGAATATCCCCTCAATTCAAAACGGGCGCTGTTCTGGGATTTTCCCAGGGCGGCGCCCGTTTTCGATTCTGCTCTACAGCGAGGACTCACCGGGGTGAGAGGCCCGGTAAAAGCGAGACCGCCCAGTTGACGCTGGACGATCTCAAGGTGGAACAAATGTTCAGCGCGAATGATACCACAACGAGCAAGACCGTCAAGATTTCTTCGCCCTTTCGCCTGGATGCCATGCAACGTATGGTGCTGGCAGATGGCAAATTGCTCAACATCGCTATACCCGCAGGCCGACAGCAGGGAGACTACCTGTACTCTGCAACCGTTACCATCCTGCGCGAGAACGCTGCCGTGTATACCACTGCGCCAGCCTGGGCAAGCGTAGAGATCCGATGAGAAAGAACTGGCCGGTCGGTCCGCGTGGACGCGTGATCATGCACTCTGATTGGAAGCATCTGAATATTCCAAACAAGGAGACTGATCATGCGAACCCTCGCAATGTTACTCATCCTGGTCGCCATCGCCGCCAGCCAACCGTCCTACTGGCTGGCCATGGCACTGGCTTCCATCACTCATTGTCTTGGCAACTAACCCATCCACAAAAACATCGACGACAAGGAGGCCGCAGAAAATCCATGGAGGATATTCTTTCCGCCGCCGAAGAAATTCTGGGAACGGCGGTTCGAGTGGAACGCCATCGCGATTGGGCGATCTTCTGGTGCCCCTTCCATAACGATGCCAATCGTGAAGGGCAAGGCGGCCATCCGAATTTTGGTGTGCATCTAGTCAAAGGATACTGGAAGTGTCTGCGCTGCGGCGCGACCGGTGGTTCATTGAATGCCTTGCGCATCAAACTCGGCCAGGATTGGAAACCGCCTATATCGGCGATACAGCCGCCACGCCCGCCCAGACCTCCGACACAGGTTCAGCTGCTTGACGAAGCCGTATCGGAAGCGCGCTCGGCTGTACAACGATCCCCTGTATGGAGCTATCTGGCAAGCCGTGGCGTGCTTCCTTACACTGCTCTGGTCTATGGTCTAGGGTACGGCATTCCCGTTCCAAAAGTTCACCGCGAGATCATCGAAGCCGCAAGGCAATCGATGATGGTGCGCCGGGACGGAATATGGTTGTGGGCCGGGGGTGTGGTGTATGCCGATCCGCCGACACACCCCACGGTGATGAATGTCCGCTATATTCCTGAAGAACAACTGCCAAAGGGCACACGCACCTTCAAGCCTGAGAAGAACCACAAGACCTGGGGCAACCGCGTCCAACCTCTTGGAAGCTGGCGTATCAAGCCTGGCACACGGACATTGATCGTTCTGGAAGGGCTGTTCGACATGCTCATCACTGCGCAGAAGCTCCACCAGCTTGGATGCGAAGCCGACACGGTTGCAGTCTACACTAATGGCGCCAGTCCAAGCGCAAAAATGCATCGATGGTTCAGCGAACACAGTGAGTACGAATACGTGTTACTGCGTGACCCGGATAAAGCGGGCGTGGAATGGGCGCAGACTGTATCGGCATCCATCCGACACGGCGGCGCAAACGTGCGCACCCTCAAACCACCGGATCGCCTCGACCCGGACGAAGCCATCCTGAGCGGATGGTGGCCGTCCGCTATCTAAATCATCCAATTCCCTCTCTCGGGGAGCGATAACAAAATCGCTCCCCGATTTCTTTTCTAGGAGAATACACATGCTTACCGCATTGATCATTCTTGGCATCCTCATCGGAGGCTGGGCCATCTGGTTCCTGTTCGAGTTCATCCGCTACATTGCCTCCGGCGAATATGCAACAGACAAGCGTCTGCGCGACATCAGCCGCTAAATTCAAAAATCAATCAAAAGGAGTTTCACATGACACGCCATTTCAACAAAACCACCTTCGTCGGGCACCTCGGCGGTGATCCCGAAATGCGCTACACCCCGGCCGGCACACCCATCACGACCTTCAGCGTTGCATCCAACGACCAATACACTAACGAAAAGGGCGAGACCATCAAGACCACAACCTGGTTCCGCTGCGCGGCCTGGGGGAAGCTGGGCGAAATCTGCAACCAGTATTTACACAAGGGCAGCAAGGTGCTGGTCGAAGGCAGGTTGACGCCTGACAAAAAGACCGGCCATCCGCGCATCTGGACGCGGCAGGACGGAACCGCCACAGCGGATTACGAAGTCAGAGTGGCAGAGATCTACTTCCTTGACAGCAGGAACGGAAATGGCTCTGATGGAGGCGCATCCGCTGAAGTGCAGCTTACACCCGCTGAGGATGAAATTCCTTACTAAACTCAGAAACAGGATTGAAGCAGGAGCCCATTAGGGCTCCTGCTCATTTCTATCAGGAGAACCCAAATGATCACAATCCAACAGGAAGCCTTGCACGCCGCATTGAATGCAGTCACACGCGCCAGCCTGAAAAGCTCGCTCGCGGCCTTCTCCCTCGTGCGTCTCGATGTCAATACGAACGGCATCCTCCAGCTTTCGTGCTTCAACGGCGAAACCGCCGCGCGGGCAATCACAAATGCATCCTGCGATGAGGATATGTCAGTCTGTGTGGATGCCCTGACATTGAGAGCTGTGGTGGAAACACTGGCCAGCGAGATCCGCTTGTTCCTGGAACAGAATTCCCTGGTCATCCAGAGTAGCACCAACCGCACGACCTTACGTATTGTGGACGAATCCCTTCCGGTGATCGGCGATGAAAGCATCCGGACCATCGCAACAATGGCCGGAAGTACGTATCGCAGCCTCTCTCGCGCCATACCCTTTGCCTCCACAGATAGCTCGCGCTATGTTCTTCAGGTGCTGTATTTGAAATTCCATAAGGAAACAGTTATTGCTCAATCCGCCGATGGCTATGCGGCAGGCTATGTGTGCGAAAGTATTGAAGGCCCGGCGGAGCCAATTGCTGTTCCCTTGCCCATAAGTTTCGCTCGACTGTTATCCACGCTCGTGGAAGACCGTGACACGGTACGAGTGGGAACTTCAGGAGAGAACCGTTACATCTTCCAGATCACGAACCTGGAGAACTCAAAGGACTTGACTCTTGCCACGGTAGCAAGCGCGGAGAATTTCCCGTCTACACAGATCATGACCTTGATCGAAGATGCACGCAAATCCGCCCTTGCCCATCTGAACGTGCAACAAAGCAGCCTGATGCAGTGTATCCGTATGGTGAATGCAATGGGCACGCAGAACACTTTCATCAAGGCTGTGGATGGTTCAGTGAAAGTCGCCTCAGGCGAGACTGAGACCGGGCAGGCGCGCAATATCCTGGAAGGCGCGGCAAGTGGAGAGAACACGAGTGTTTGGCTGTCTGCCACTTTCCTCAAACGCGCCGCTGAGGCCTGCAAGGGAGAAATGATCGTCCGTATCACAAATGGCCAAAGACCTGTCTTGATCGAAGCGGGCAGTTTTACGGCGGTCATCATGCCTATCCTCGTTGAGGGCCAGAAGGATCCCTTCCCCGAGGATGAGGCTCTTGCGATCACACTGCCTGACATGGATCCGGTAACAGTATGAGGTTGTCAAATGTGTCCACTTATATTACAATGCAACTACATTCAGGAGCATCCGGTGACGCATATGAGAGTTGGCACACGTGAACTGAAATCAAAATTAAGTGAGTACTTGCGCCGTGTCAAAGCTGGAGAAACCATTATTGTTACGGAACGCGGCAAAACTATCGGACAGATCGTGCCTGTCAAGCCAACGCTGCAAGAACGGCTCATGGCTCTGGCTGACTCGGGCATCGCTGACTGGGACGGGAGGAAATTTCTGGCCGGCAGGCCGGTAGTCCGAAACCGCAGCCCCATCCAAGTCTCCGACCTGGTGATCGAGGACCGCGATGCCAATCATCTACATTGACACCAGTGCGCTCGTAAAAAAATACGTCGAGGAGTCCGGATCCGGGGATGTACAAAAGCTGATCAAATCTGCTGACTATTCTGGAACGAGTTGGATCACTCGCACCGAGATGGCAGCTGCTCTGTCGCGTACAGTTCGTATGAAGCTGTTCTCGGCGAGTGAAGCCGAGGCGGCCTGGAATAAATTCCTTCACGAATGGTCGGCTCTTTCCCGTTTGAAAGTATCCGGACAGATCATTGACCGCGCAGCCTCGCTTGCCTGGCAGTATCCTCTGCGCGGTTATGATGCTGTTCACCTGGCTTCTGCCGTCGTGTGGCAGGAGACGTTGGAGACCGAGATCATTCTGGCCACGTTCGACCGGGAGTTGTGGTCAGCCGGTGCGCAGGCGGGTCTGATCGTCTGGCCGGAAAACCTTTCCCTCAAATAGTTTTATCAACCCCATAAACATCTAGAGTTCTCTGGGATGCCTCCCGGAGGATTTTCCATTTCCATTACAGACGGCGCACAGTGGTGCGCCGTCTTATTTTTCTCAGGGAGACCTATGAACACATCCGACCCATTGCTTCTCCATGCTCCCACGGTCTATGACCAACCGAAACTAAAAAGCCTGCCTCTGCGCGAACAGCCTGCATATCGTGTGAGCCAGAACGCGGCAGCCTGCAATCTCACCGAACTCATGGCAGCGGTGATCGGCGGAGCAAAACAGATCGAAATCGCACAGGATCTGCTGGCGCGTTTCGATGGCGATATCCATCGCCTGTTTCGGGCCCATCCTGCAGTAGCGGATGGGCGAGTGGAGTCGTTTTCAATCGCCAGCCAGTGCGGAATGCTACGCTATATGGGGCCGCGAGACCGGTAGACGCTGACCGGGGTCAGATCACACAGGTTCTGGTGTCGCGCTCGTGATTGTAAAAGTGAAAGTAGACCTGCAAGCCCCCTCCAGTTCGGGCACGCTCGAATATCCCATCAGATATACATTTGCGTACTTGACCGTCCGCCATAAGCGTTCGACAGAGATGTTATCCAATGCCCTGCCACGGCCATCCATGTTCACGCGGGCATTCGCCCGCTCCAAAGTTTTGGTAAACTCAGGGGATGGCCGAAACAATTCCTCCCGCTCTTCGCAAAAGATTATTGGAAAGTCTGAGTAAGCTCCCGTACTACGAAGCCAAAGTGATCGAGTTTCGCTTTGGCATAGACAGCGAACACCCAATGTCTATCGAGGAAGTAGCTCGGATGATAGGCAAGACCATTGAAGAAACCACAGAACTTGAGCAAAGCGCCCTCCGAAAGATACGTTTTAGCATCATTAGGTGAAGTTTGCGACGGCCGCGTGCTTGCACCAGGGAGGTTTTCGCAGGTCCAGTCTAGTGCTTTTAAATATTGGTGACTGGCTGAGGTTGCAAAAGTTGCTCTATCCTCAGATCTTCCTGTAGCAGGATAATCGGGCGACATCAAAAGATTCTTGACTCAATGAGTATCTCAAGCGGAACGTTGAATAATGGACCTACGCATAAAGTTCACAGGCTCCATGCAACTAACGATCAACCAGATTTGAACCCCCGGCGGGATTAGGACTTTTTTGTCCATCTCCTGAGCAATATAAGGAATATAACGAACAACACAATTCCGATCACGAGGGGACAGACAAAAATAGAACTACCGATAATCAAACCAGTAACGATTGCCATTCCAGGTGAAATTGAGCGATACTCCTCTCAAAAGTAACTGACGGATGAGAAAAAAAGAAGTCTATATATCGACCAGTACAAATCGTCTGCTGTAGGTTCCCCGCCTGCCTACAAAATTTGGTGTTATACCTCATTTTCGCGGGTCAAGCGAACACTTTTAATAAACCTATTAACTGGATAATGAGGGCAACAGACAGATATGTGCAACTGGCAATGGCCCTGCTCAGTTCAAAAAAGAGCCGCTGAATCTGCGGCTCTCGTCACAGTTTATTTTGAGTTAATTCTATGTCAATGAGCGTGAAGCACTCTTCCCCGCTTCCTGTTCACTCAATAAAGCATGAACTTTCTTTTGATTGTCATAAAAAGTCTTTTTAGCTACCCGAGGGGAACCATCAGCCCACGTTCCGAATTCTTCTGACAGGAATTCCATCAATGTGATGGGATGGCGCAATGTATCTCGGTTTTCCCAGGCTAATACCACTTTAATCCAACGATCCACTGGGTAATTGGATACTCTTCCACGCCTGGATGCCCGCTTCGGGAGAAACGTAATCTGGGGAACATCTTGCTTCTCAGGAGCCGGGCTTTGTTCACTTTCCACAGTCGGCCCCATATACCCCCAGAGCGCCTGGAAAACCTTGCACCACTTCAGAGAGTGATAAATCTTGCAAGCATGCGCTTTACGCGTCCTCAACGCCCGTTTGGTCCCAAAACCCGCGCCAAATCCAGCTGCCACCAGACCAAGAATTACGATAGCCAGGAACGCAACAACGACTTCTGCGAGTTCAAGACTGAGGCTGCTCTGAACGCGATCATAAATCCATCGGACCGAGAAAAATACACCTATGACGCTTGCCAGCAAGACGGTGACTAACACCAGTCTCAAGAAAAGAGAAGGAACTTGATTGCTTTGAGAATTTTTTTCAGTCATCGGCTGCGTATTCTAAATGAGGAAAATTAATGATAGGCTTATCGAAAACTTTACAATCGCCTGACTCTTTTCATGTTCGTCAGCTTGCCGGCTCTGAAGTCAACGCAGAGATCCATGCGAACTCCTCATCTCCCGGTGCTTCCGTTATAATTCCCGCGGGAGAATGGCAATGGAAGATTGGCTGACCACTTTTGAAGCATCACACATCAGCGGCTATGAGCTCGACTATATTCGAAAGTTGATCCGTGCCAGAAAGATACTTGGACGGAAATGGGGGCAATCCTGGCAGGTGGACCGGAAATCTCTCATGCAGTTTCTGAGCCACAGAGAAGCACACGGGGAAAAGCGCGGACGAAAGCCTATTAAGCGAAGAACCAAAAAATAGATCAATAAGGTCGCGTTGAATAGGTAGAAAATCTGTGCTATAATTTCATTGCTGACAATGAAATTGCCAGCTGAGAAAACGGGCCGTGTTTGTGCAGTAACACAGGCACGACCCTGACCCAACCCACCGGTCTGAGCGGAGGGAAGGGCTGACGGCATTATATCAGCCCCGATTTCACGCCCTGGTGGGATTCCAGCGGGGCGATTTCATTTCTTGCGCCGGGCAGGATAGAGCGCCCCACTCTCATAGGAGAAACCATGCTGCAACCTATCCCCGATCAACCAACCACCGAAAGACAGATCATCTCCACACTATCCCGCCTCTGTCAGGAATGGCAGGAAGCGACAGATGAAGCAAGCCTGCTTGAAACTGATGGAAACATGGGGCTTGTTCTGGCGGATTTGGTCAACGGCTTCAGGCTGAATGCCGAAGATCAACGCCGGATACTCGGAGCCGACTTGTTTCAAGAATTGAGAGATTTCCTCTCCGCACCGAGGAACTGAGCATGTTGCCAGCCGGCCCGGCACGGCTGACGTTAGATGGGTCTACGGACAGGAGAAATGATCATGACAATTCGTGCTGTAACTTACGCTAGAGTTTCAGGGGATGATCGCTCAAAAGACGGCCGCAACCTTTCCGGACAACTTGAGATGTGCCGGGAATATTCGTTAGAACAAGGATGGGCAATTGTTGCAGAATTAGCCGAAGACGATCGCGGTGCATCAGGGGCATCCTTTGAGTTGCCCCAGTTGAACAAAGTTAGAGAAATGGCACGACACAAGGAGTTTGATGTTCTAGTCGTTCGGGAAATCGATCGATTGAGTCGTAAGCTCGCGAAGCAGCTTGTGGTAGAAGAGGAGCTGAGCAGGATGGGTGTGCGGATTGCCTATGTCCTTGCCGATTATGATAATAGCCCGGAAGGCAGGCTTAGCAAACACATCCGAGCAACAATCGCCGAATACGAACGTGAAAAGATCAACGAGCGGATGATCCGCGGGCGACTATCGAAAGTGCGTGCCGGGCACGTTCTTGTCCATAGTACTCCACCATACGGGTACGAGATTGGGAAAAGTGAGAATGGCAAATCGACCCTGGTTATCAACGAGATCGAAGCAAAGATAGTAAGGACAATATTTGATTGGTACGTGAACGGTGACAATGGCAAAAGGGTCACGCTTGGAGAAATTGCAGCCAAATTAACTCAAATGGGCGTTCCCACGAGGCTCGATACACTCAAGAATCGAGGGGGTGCGAAGAAAAGGGGTTGGGCAGAATGGGGGCGATCGATGGTTGCCAAAATTGTGAGAAGCGAGGTTTATATTGGGATCTGGCACTATCGAAAAGAGAATCATGATAAAGAAGAATGGCTACCGATAAAAGTTCCGCGCTTGATCAGCGAAGAAGACTGGTACAAGGCAAGGAAAATAAGCGAGCGTAACAAGTCACTCGCTCAATCGAGTCGCAAACATCAATATCTATTAACAGGTCATATTTGGTGTGGAAAATGCAGATGTCGCATGAACGGGCATCCCGCCTTATGGATCGGGAAGAACAAGAGGGGGTACCTTCTTTATTACCGATGTACCGGTTCAGATGGTGTCAGAGCAAATATTAAATGTGATCTGCCCCAATTTAGAGTTGAGCAGGTCGATTCCGCCGTTTGGAATTGGATCAGAGAATTTCTAATTAACCCCAACCTATTGCAGCAAGGCCTCACCGAATATCAAGAGCACCAGGCTGCAGAAAACGCGCAAACATTAGAACGATTAACGATTATCGAGGACTTGCTTGTCGAAAACCGAAGGCAAATGAACCACCTACTAGACCTGTATCTTGAAGGTGGCTTCCCCAAGGAGATGCTCGTCGAAAAGAAAGCGCGCCTTGAGCAGACAATTCATTCTCTTGAAGCCGAAAAACAGAACCTAAGTGAATTCATTGAGAGAAAGACTGTAACCGCCGAACAGGTCCAGCACATTCAAGAGTTTTCCAAGATGGTGATGGACGGTTTGGATCTGGCGTCATGTGATTTCGAAGCAAAGAAGCGCATTATCGATCTATTGGATATTCAGGTTGTGTGTACAGTTGATGACCGGAATGGAAAGAATGTCATGCTGACGTGCGTATTGGGTTCAGACCAGTACCCTTTATCTAAAGTAACTGATGTCCATATCGCGGGTGGGTCAGCTTGTTGGTCAGGTCGCCATCATTGGTCATCAAGATGAGGCCCTCACTATCAAAATCCAGCCGGCCTACGGGATAAAGATGGCCTTCAATCGGGATCAAATCCCGCACTGTCTGACGATCATCCGGTCCCTCCGCAGCGGAGAGGACATTCCGCGGCTTATACAGCGCAATATAGGTCAACTTCTCAGCCTTCGGCAAAGCCTTACCATCCAGGGTAATTTTGTCCCTGGTCGGGTCAGCCTTTTGACCGAGCTTTGCAACCTGTCCATTCACACGCACACGGCCAGCAGTGATGAATTCCTCACAGGCGCGCCGTGATCCGTAACCAGCCTGTGCAAGTAATTTCTGCAATCGTTCTTCCATACGGAGGATTATAACGGATTTGATTGCAGAGCCATTCCAATTGTGAACTTTTCTATGCCGGGGCCGTTGCCAGGTGGAGCGCATTTCGCTGCCGAAGCATTTCAAGAAAGGCCAGCAAGGTTAGACCGAGACTGATAAAGACCAGCCACATCATCGCTTGCGCACCGAACCGCTCGAGCACTCGTCCTGTCAGCGATGGCAGGATCATACCGCCGAAACTGTCGCCAAGCAAAATGATGCTGCTCATCCGTGCAGTCAGCTTTATGGATCGGCCTGCCAGTGTGTATCCGGAGGGCCAGATAGGGGCCATACAAAATCCCAGCCCGGCCGATACGATCCAGAGAAGCAGAAGGGAATTTGAGAAAACGAAATTCGCGCCGAGAATCGCAAGACAGCCGACCAATGCCGCGGCGATCACCTGCCCGGTACGAAAACGCGTCGCCACCGGGATGGAAATCAGACGCCCAACGGTAAAGGCCAGCCAAAAACCGGAAGTCAGGTAAGCGGCCTGGGTGGCAGAGGCCAGACCCAGTGATGTGGCATAGGTGTAAATCCAGCCGCCAAAAGTGACTTCTGCACCCACGTAGAAGAATAAGTACAACATGGAAATAACCAGAATGGGAAGGTATGGACGAACACTGGCGGTTCCAGCAGTTTCCGTTTCGTGTTGCTTCACAGGCTGCGGGCTATCTGGCATCAACAGCATAAATAGCGCTACCGGGACGGCGGTCGCTGCTATCGCCCAGTAAGTTTCACGATGAGTGGCACCCAGGTTCAAGAATAGTGCAAATACCGATGGAGCCAGAAATGCACCGAGGCCAAAGGAAAAGTGCAGGCCGTTCATGTAAGGTCCGACCTTCTCGCGGTGATTCCACATCAAGAGCGTGTTTGCACCGGTATTGATAATTCCGTTGGAGAGACCGATGACCGCATCCACCAGGATCAATATCCAGACCGCTGGGCAAAGGGGAATGAAAAACAGCAGAGCGGCAGATGTCAGTTGCGCAAGCCCCAGGGCCAGATGGCCGCGCACGATCCGGTCGAACATCCAACCGCCAAGGGTGGTACCGAGAGTGTAGCCGATTGAACTTGCCAGAAATGTTCCACCAATGACGCCCATGGTTGTCCCTGTTTGGGATGCAAGTGATGGCAGAGTGGGTCCGGCAACACCCAGGCCAAGGCCCAGGCAGAGGAACATCAAATAATATCCGAGTGTATTGCGAAGAGTGGGGCTTTTGAGCATAATGCGCGCCTCGATATGGATTTACCAGCGGGAAACTGCCGGGCGGAGGAATGATACCTGATTCCAAAAGTTTTTCACCTCCCGTAATCACCCTTCGATTCAGCTGCTGCATCAACTGATTGACTTGCAAATGGACTTTGTGCTACTATAAGCCAGGAAAAATTCTTCGTTCTGCGCTTCATGTTGGCAGTGTTCTCATTAGAGTTTGAGGAGAATCAAATGAACGTGCACAAGTCACAGAAGTTGATTTCATATCTGGGGGTCTTCTTGCTGGTTTTTACCTCCTTCCTGTCGCTTAATCCAACCAATATCGTCAAGGCAGATCACACAGCAAGTCCCGACAGTGTGTCTGCGGCGAGATCGCCAATCGCTAGCTCACGCTAAGTTATGGCTCGAATGGCACGATGAACGTAAACGACATGGTATCAAACTGGCGCAACGTTGCACCTTGCGGAAACTAAGTTTCCAGGTGACCTTATCTCGTGGAGGAGAGAGAAAAAAGCAGCCCGCCGAAACGGCGGGCTGCCCACCTTTCCTGTGAACCGTTATCCCTTCAACAATTCATCATGCCCATTCTCCGAACCAGATTCAACCGGCACAGCCAGCGACGGCAGTTCGGCAATGGAGTTCAAACCGAAGTGTTGGAGGAAGTCTGGCGTGGTCGAATACAAAATCGGGCGGCCCGGTCCATCCGTTCGGCCCGATTCCTGGATCAGACCCTTGCTCAACAAGCTCTTCATCATGCCGTCGCTGTTGACCCCACGGATTGAGTCCACTTGCGGACGGGTGACCGGCTGTTGATATGCAATGATCGCCAGCGTCTCCAGTGCGGCGCGACTGAGGTGAGTGGTCGCTTCCAGGCCGAGGAACTCTTCGATCAAGGCGGCCAGCTCTGCGGCGGTGGTTAACTGCACACGTCCCGCAAGCCGTTGAAGACGAAGCCCACGCGTCTGGAGTGCATCCTCCAGCTCTTTCAATCCACGTTCAACCACCGATACGCTGACATCCAGTGCGGTGGCAAGCTGTGCCATGGGCACGGGTTCGGCTGAAACGAACAACATCGCCTCGATTTTGGCGGCCAGGGTCAATTCCGGTGCTTGAGAGTCGCTCATGCTATAATTGCTCCGCTCACAATTTAGGATTGAGTAGAAATGAAAAAGAAAAAAATTGCTTTACCACTTTTCCTGCTTACACTGATTCTCACATCACTTGCCTGCACAGTCTTCGTGGGAGGCCCGGCTTACCCCGAGACAACAATCCCATATTCACCAGAAGCCGTACAAAGTTTACAGCAGCAAATTCAGGAGGCGATGGTCACGGGGGCCGAGACCGGCGTCGTAACCCTGCAGATCAACGAGAGCCAGCTTACATCGTACCTCATCCTCAAACTTCAGCAGAACGGCAAACCTCCATTCGATGAGCCCCAGGTCCTGCTGCGCAACGGCGAAATTCAGGTCTTTGGGAAAATCCAGCGCGGCATGTTTACCGCTAACATGGAAATCGTGCTTACGGCCACCGTGGATGAGAACGGGAAACAAAAGATCGATATCACCTCAGCCGATTTCGGTCCGTTCCCGGCGCCCGAGGGATTGAACAACGCCATCAGTTCGTTGATCGATGAAGCGTTCACCGGTACGCTTGGCCCCGTCGCCACCGGCTTCCGCCTCGATACCATTACCATCGCAGATGGACTCATGACAGTAACCGGCCATATCAAATAGCGGCTGGATTATACCGCGACATGCTCCGCAACCCCCTCCGCCTTCGGCACCTCCCCCAAATACGACTGGGTAATTCACATTTTAATTTCAGATCTTTTTTTCGTATTTGGGGGAGGCAGGGAGGGGGGCGCATTCGGATCATCTTTGCACTGACGCTGCTCCTGCTGACGGGGTCCTGTCGTTCCCCTCAACTTGGCGCACAGATCACGGTCAACATTGCAGCGGATGGCAAAACCCGCGAGGTCAATGTGCAGGATGGGAGTACTGTGTCGCAGGCATTCCAGGCCGCGGGTATCGTACCCGGGGAATCCGATCAGTCTGAGCCGCCTCTTTATACCGTCCTGAGCAACGGTGATTCGGTCACGCTCAAGCGCATCAAGGAGGAATTCGAGACTGAGCAAATTGTCATTCCGTTTGAAAAGCAGGTTGTCCGCAATGAGTCTCTGCCCGAGGGGCAGACGCGACTGGTCCAGGCCGGGGTCAACGGGCTTCAGGAGGTCACGTATCGGAGAATTCTCGAGGACGGAGTCGAAACCAGCAAAACGGCGGTCAAGACCGTGGTCCTGAATGATGCGCTGCCGGAAATCGTCATGGTGGGCGCGCAAGCCTCCTTTACGCCGCTAAACATTCCTGGCAACCTCGTCTACCTTTCCAGCGGAAACGCCTGGATCATGGAGGGGTCTACCGCCAACCGCAGGGTGATTGTCAGCACGGGCGACTTAGATGGACGGATCTTCAAACTCTCACCAAATGGCGAGTACTTGATCTTCACCAGAAAATCAAAGAAGCCGGCCTCGCAGGAGATCAATACTTTATGGGTCGTGAGGGTCGGGAATACCGAACCAAAACCGATCTGGCTTCAGGCATATAATGTGGTGCATTTTGCAGAATGGATCCCCGGCACGAATTCGGTGGCTTACTCCACGGTTGAACCGCGTGCGGCCGCGCCGGGCTGGCAAGCTAACAATGACTTGTACCGTGTGAGCATTACCGGGGGGGGGCCGCGAAAAATGCTCGACGCAAACAGCGGCGGCGTGTACGGCTGGTGGGGCATGTCGTTCGCTTATTCGGCCGATGGGCGACTCGCTTACGCGCGGCCGGACCAGATCGGGCTGGTGGATCAAGACGGTGGCTATCTCAAGCCCTTGCTCGACATTGCACCGTTGAACACCCACAGTGACTGGGCCTGGGTCCCGCCGTTGGCGTGGGGTTCTGACGGTAAGTCTTTATTCTTTGTCTCACACGCGCCAGCGCCCGCACCGATCACCAATGAAGAGTCACCGTATTTTGATCTCGCAGCCACTTCGTTCGAAAATCGAGCAACCGTGCCGCTCGTTCAAGAGGCCGGTATGTTTGCATATCCATCTGCCTCAGAGGCTCGCTTGAGCGGCAAAGAGCGGACCTATCAGATCGCGTATCTGCAATCGATTTTTCTGGAAGCTAGCGACACTAGCCGCTATCGCTTGATGGTCATGGATCGCGATGGCTCCAACCGCCGCGCGCTGTTCCCGCCGGCCGATGCAGGCGGCATCGAGCCGCAGACGCCGGCCTGGGCACCGGAGCCGCTCGATGGTCAGACCGGCGATTTTGTTGCTGTTGTTTACCAGGGCAATCTCTGGTTGATCGATAGTGGAAGTGGCGCGGCCTATCAGGTCACCGGGGATGGTTTGATCACAAGTATTGACTGGAAGTGAATCCAGGTGACAGTCACTTTTGGAAGCAACTGTCACCTTTGCACACAAAGAGGTTTCCTATGCGTATTTTGATCACCGGTGCGGCCGGGTTCCTCGGCTCGCATCTCTGCGACCGGCTACTCGCGGAGGGACATGAAGTTATCGGGATGGACAATTTCATCACAGGCAGTCCGGATAACATTGCACACCTGGCGGGAAATGAAAGATTCACGTTTTTCAAACGAGATATTTCAAACTACATGTTTGTGCCCGGCAAAGTGGAGGCGATCCTGCACTTCGCGTCGCCGGCGAGCCCTAACCCGCTCTCTGCATCGGGATATTTCAACCTGCCGATCCAGACCATGAAAGCTGGTGCGCTGGGCACTCACAACTGTCTCGGCATTGCACGCGGACAGAACGCGCGCTTCCTGTTGGCCTCCACCAGCGAAATCTATGGCGATCCGCTGGTACACCCACAAGTGGAATCCTACGCCGGCAACGTGGACCCGATCGGCACGCGCGCGGTCTATGACGAAGCCAAGCGCTTTGCAGAATCGCTGACGATGGCTTACCACCGCTACCACCATGTGGACACGCGGATCGTGCGCATCTTCAACACATACGGTCCGCGTATGGATTTGGAAGACGGCCGAGCCCTGCCCAACTTCCTGAAGCAAGCCCTCCTGGGGCAACCCCTTACAGTTTATGGTGACGGCGGACAGAGTCGTTCGTTTTGTTATGTAGATGACCTTATCGACGGCATCGTCCGCCTGCTCTATTCCGAGGAAAACATGCCGGTCAACATCGGCAACCCTGTCGAGATGACCGTTCTGCAATTCGCGGAAGCCATCAACCGCATTGTCGGGAATAAAGCTGGCATCAGTTTTGTGCCTGATGCGCGCAGTGCCCGAGATCCGCAGCGCCGGCAGCCGGATATCACCCGAGCAAAAGAGATCCTCGGCTGGGAGCCAAAGGTCAGCCTGGATGAAGGCATCAAGAAAACCATTCCATTCTTCAAACAAAAACTCGGTCTCGTATGATTTTGACAGATAACAAGGAACGCACTCGTTTTCTCAAATTTGCAGTTGTCGGGGCTTTTGGCGCAGTCATTGACTTTGGAGTGATGAACCTGCTCACACACGCCGCGAACATGAAATTGGTATACGCGGGAACGGTTTCGTTTCTCTGCGCCGTGATCAGCAACTTTATCTGGAACCGCTATTGGACATACCCTGAATCACGTTCACGCCACTTGCTCCATCAATTGGGCATGTTTTTTCTGGTGAATCTGGCAGGCATTGCAATCCGCGTACCCATCCTCCATTTTGGAGAACCGCCCCTTCTGCATGTCTTCGAACAATCCTTTGGCATGGGCCTCAACGACGCTGAATTCATCGCGAAGAACCTGACCCTCGCTATCGCAGTCGGGATCGTGATGCTGTGGAACTTCTTCGTTAACCGATATTGGACGTATAATGATGTTGAAGAAAGCTAACTGCAGAGAAGCGCCAATGGCCCGCTTGCTTCAATCGGACGGATTCTTTTCCATGTAATTATTCAATTTGGTGTGCCTGGCGCTGAAGTGAGGACTCAAATGGATCAAACCGCTCAACGCGCCCTGATACCTGTTTACACGTCAAAAGGTGACGCCGAGGCCTTTTTGGATTACCCCAACCTGTTCAACCGAAATGGGGAATGGGTCGGCTGGGTCACACCGAATCGAGAAGTCTATTCGGTGCTGGGTTACTACGTTGGCACAATTTCCAAGGATCGGCGCATCCTTCGCAAGCGTGCAACGAGTACGCTCAAAGCCCGGCTGGAACCGCCCCGCCGTCCGCGGAGGGTCTACCCACCGGCTACGATCCCGCTGGCTCCTCTTATGGCCGAACTATCCAACTCTGTCATTGATGTTTTGCTCGAGGAGCCGGAGCGTCTGCACACTCTCGACGTCGGCGAACTTCGAGAAGATTTGGATTAGTTTTATTGATGACTACCCTTGCTCCCAAACCCGTCCGCGCCTCGCGCATCACCATCGCGCAATTGATGCATCCGGAACATGCCAACCTGCTTGGCAACGTGCACGGCGGCTGGATCATGAAACTGGTGGATGAAGCCGGCGCCCTGACTTGTATGCGGCACGCGCAATGTAAGGTGGTAACAGTTGCAATTGACTCGATGGTCTTTCGCCAGCCCATCCGAATTGGCGATCTGGTCATCCTGAATGCGGAAGTAACCTACACTGGCCGAACCTCGATGGAAGCCGAAGTCCAGGTGCTGGCCGAGAACCCGATCACGGGCGCGAGAACACATACAAACACGGCCTATCTCGTTTATGTGGCATTGGATGACAATGGGCGTTCCACGCCAGTCCCACAAGTCATCGCTGAGACCGAAGATGAAAAACGCCGCATGGAGCAGGCCAAACTCCGGCAGGAGTACCGGTTGCAGCAGAGGTGAGCTTGCAGAATCAGAACGACACAAAAAAGAATTATCTTCCCATCCTCATCCTGCTGGCCGCAAATATCATTTGCGGCCTGTTTGTATTTCGGGACTATGGCCTTTCGTGGGATGAGCCTCTTTTTTATAATTACGCGGACTCGCTCGGCTACGCATATTCTCCCAATGAATGGTTCAGCCCGGATTTCAACCTAGAGAATGCCTACGGCGCCAGCGGGACAGACCACGCCAACCGCGGACCTGCTTATCTCCTGCTCGCGCGCGAGCCGGTTTATCTTCTCAAATCCTTCGGCCTTGACGAACCGTCCGCCTGGCATCTGATTAATTTTCTAACCTTCCAACTCGGTGTTTTCCTCCTCTACCGTCTGGCCTTGCGTTGGATCAAATCGTGGTCTGCCTTTGCAGCATCCGCGCTCTTTGCATGGCAGCCTCTCCTGTGGGGACATGCCTTCATCAATCCGAAAGATCCGCCTTTTCTTGTGTTCTTCCTCGGGGCATTTGTATTCGGGCTTGAGATGGTGGATACGCTGAACTCTGGATTGAAGAGCAGAAACCAGAAAATACTATCGACGGTTCTGGCTGGATTTTTCCTCGGCATCGCTACATCGATCCGTGTGCTGGGTCCACTGGCCGGATTGCTGGTTGGCATGTACGCTTTGCGCTGGCTGAACAGACGCATCATCCCTTACTTTGCCCTTTACACGTTGGTAACCATCGTCATCATGTTTGCGGCCTGGCCGTATCTGTGGCTCAGTCCCTTACAGCGTTTCGTAGAAGTCTTCGGTTTCATGTCAGATAACCCAACAGAACTCAGAGTCTTATTCATGGGCAATTATTATCATGCGGGTGAATTGCCGCACCGCTATTTGCCCACCATGCTCGCCCTCACGTTGACAGAACCTGTCTGGCCGCTGTTCCTGGCAGGAGTTGGAGTGGGTGTTTGGAAACTCATCCATTTGCCGCGGAATCCAACGGCGGACCACCGACCACGGGCCGCCGGTCATGCACCACTTTACACTGATCGCTGGCCACTGCTCACTGATTACTCTCTCCTGCTTCTCTGGTTCCTCATCCCGTCTGCCTATGCCCTCCTTCGCCGGCCGGCCATGTACGATGGCTTTCGTCATTTTCTATTTATGATTCCCCCGGTGTTTATCTTCGCGGGCCTTGCATTTGAAAAGATTTTCGAGTTGTTGCGCACACGCGTCCTGGCGATTGCTCTCACAGCGATCATCCTGCTCCCCGCGATCGTTTCTGCTGTCAAATTGCATCCCTATGAATATGCCTACTACAACTCCTTTGTTGGCGGCACAAGTGGCGCATTCCGCACGTATGAAACAGAGTTTTGGCTCACCTGCTATAAAGAGGCCATCGAAAATCTGCAAAGCCAGGTGAAAGAGCCCGCCAAAGTATATGTCCATCGCGAAGCCTATATCGCAGCCACATACGCCAATCCCAATCTCACAGTCCTGGATGAGCGTGGCGCGCTCAATCAGATCAAATCTGGTGACTACATTCTGGTCAACAGTCGTTCGAATGAGGATTTGAAAACGTTCAAAGATGCTCCCATCATTCTCCAAGTCACCCGCGGCGACGCGGTTTTCTGCACCATCAGGAGGATTCCATGACCACACATCGGGAAAGATTACAGGCCTGCCTCAAAGGCGAAATGCCAGACCGTACGCCGATCGCTCTCTGGCGCCACTTCCCCGTGGACGATCAAGCCCCGGAAAAACTCGCCGCGGCAACTCTGCAGTTCCAGAAAACATGTGACTTCGACCTGGTCAAAGTCACGCCGGCCTCTTCCTTCTGCCTGAAAGATTGGGGCGTGGAGGATGAATGGGTCGGCGACACCGAAGGGACTCGTCGGTATACCAAACACGTCATTGAAAGCCCGCGAGATTGGGAGAAACTTCCGATGCTGGACCCGACCGCTCCGCATCTAGCGGCACAGTTAGCCTGCCTCCGTTTGATCCGCAGCAGACTAGACCCGGAGACTCCCATGATCCAGACTGTTTTCAGTCCGCTGGCGCAGGCAAAGAATCTGGCAGGTAATGACCGTTTGCTCGCAGATTTGAGGCTGCATCCTCAAGCGGTTATGAAGGGACTCGAAATTATCGCTGCCTCCACAGCAAAATTTGTAGAAGCCGCCCTGGAAACAGGCATTGATGGCATCTTCTACGCGGTCCAACATGCGCAGGCCAGCTTACTCACACAGGAGGAGTATGACACGTTCGGCGTACCCCTCGATCTCCAGGTTCTGGAACCGGCAAATTCCTTGTGGCTGAACCTTTTACATCTGCACGGCAAGGATGTCTATTTTGACCTGGTCATCCAGTACAAGTGTCAGATCGTCAACTGGCACGACCGCGAGACCTATCCGTCACTGAGGGAAGCGCGCAAGAACTTCACCGGCGTGACCTGTGGAGGCATCAGGCAGGACACAATGGTTTACGCAGATTCAGCCACCGTCGAGAAGGAAGCGCATAACGCTATGAAGCAGACGAAAGGTCAAAGCTTCATCCTTGGTACAGGATGTGTGGTTCCTGTCATCGCGCCGCATGGAAATATTATGGCAGCCCGACAAAGTGTCGAAACCACTGCCGGAAAAACAGCGAAAGGCGAGGAATGACCCTTCGCGTCATTGCCGGTAAAGCCAGGGGCCGCAGATTGAAATCCGTGCCGGGAGATACTACACGTCCAGTCATGGACCGGGTCAAAGAGGCGCTTTTCAACATTATCGCCGGTGACGTGATCGATTCGAACTGGTGGGATATGTTCGGAGGCACGGGGGCGATCGGCATCGAGGCGTTGAGCCGCGGCGCGGCCTTCGTCAGATTCAGCGATCTGAACCGCGCGCCGATTGAAACCATCAAAGACAATCTGGAGCATTGCAGGTTTATTGCACAGGCCGAGGTCCGCCGCGCAGATGCGTTTAAGCTGTTGTCAGCAAAATCAGACCGTCAGTTCGAATATATTTACATCGCACCGCCGCAATACCATGAGATGTGGTCCAACGCGCTGAAGCTGCTCGATGAAAATATGAGCTGGCTCACCGACGACGGCTGGGTCATCGCGCAAATTGACCCGACGGAGTATCAGGAAATGGAGCTGGAAAATTTGGCGGAGTTCGAGCAAAGGAAATACGGCAGCACATTGCTGGTCTTCTATGAGCGAAGGGAGAACGCATGATCGTGGATCTATCCACCTTTGTCTTTATCGCGGCGGCCTTTGCTCTGATTGCCATGATGACCCTGTTCTGGCTGGTGAGCCTCATGCTCAAGAATTCCAGCATCGTGGATATTTCCTGGGGACTGGGATTTATCCTGGTTGCATGGCTCGATTATGCTCTTTCGATTTTTGTGTCGCCTGCCAAGTGGCTGATGTTGATCCTTGTCCACATTTGGGGATTGCGGCTGGCCTTGTATATGTTCATTCGTAACAGAAGGAAAGAAGACTTTCGCTACGCAAAGTGGCGTGAACAGTATGGCGAACGCTGGTGGTGGTATTCGTACATCCAGGTGTTCCTGTTGCAAGCAGGTGTAGCATGGATCATTGCTGCCCCTATTCTTGCGATCCGCGTCACCGATGGTATCCCACCTCTTTCAGGGCTCGATATCCTTGGAGCGCTTCTATGGTGCATCGGCTTCTATTTTGAAGCGGTGGGAGATTGGCAGTTAATCCGTTTCAAAGCGGACCCCGTCAACAAAGGCAAGGTTTTGACCAGCGGGCTATGGAAATATTCGCGCCATCCGAATTATTTCGGAGACGCGGTCCTCTGGTTTGGACTCTATCTCATCGCCGCAAATGCCGGCGCGTGGTGGACGATTTACTCTCCTCTTCTTTTGACCTTTATATTGCTGCGCGTTTCAGGAGTGACCATGCTCGAAAAGGCGATGCGCTCCAGGCCCGGCTATGAAGACTACATTCAGAGGACAAGCGCTTTTATTCCCTGGTTTCCAAAGAAATCATCGTCCTGAGCGGAACCGCCTGCTCTCGGCGGTGTAGTCGAGGGATGCTTATGCACGTAAATGTTGTGGGCTCAGGAAAATGTACTTCGACTTTGCCGGTCTTCTCAGGGCGCCTCATTTCCACGGTGCCGTGATGATGGCAGTCTCTGCGTCCGCGCCGTGACCAAGGAAGGGCAAACCCCATGCCTCGGCGATTGTTTTTAGAATGGAGTAGTGTGTATACGGAGTCGCATCCTGAAAGGCCGGCTTGACCTGCGGAGAGACAAGAATCGTCGCGACCCGTCCACCGGCAAGCTCGGGGAGGCCGCAACAGGAGTGATTACCCTGCCCCTCATCCCATGTAATGATAATGAGATAGGGTTCGCCAGTTGCTTCCAGCGCCCCGTAGAGCTTTTCGATCATATCCTTCAACCATTGGTCTGCCAGGTCCAGGCCGCAATCGTGCGCAGAATAGCAGGCATCCGGTGTGATGAAAAAGAAATTTGGAAGTGAATTCGCTGCAATATCTGCATCGAGTTGTGTCAGCGGGACAATGCTTCTCTGGCAGCGCTCGGCACTAAGCCGGATGGCGTCGAAATAGATGAACGGGTTATGATGCTGTATATAACGGGCCGTGTCGCCGACATAACATGGCTCCGGCATATCGTCCTGGTAGGTCTTCCAGGTGCGCCCACTCTGTTCGATCAGGTCCGGCAGACTTGGTGCGTCAATGAAGCAATCATTGCAGTTGGCGGTGATTCCCTGAGTGTCGCCGCTCATCATGGCGATGTAATTGGGGAGACTGGGATGCATGATGGCATAATGCTGAGTCAGCAATGTGTAGGTGGTGGCGAGCAGATTAAAGTATGGCATGTCGGGGTTGCCGATCACCGTCCCAAATTCCTTGTTTTCAAATATCAGAATCGCAATATGGGAAAAATCGGGGACGAGACGCGGAGTTGTTGGCGTGGCGGTGAGAGTCTCGGTCGGCGCGGCGGTGGGAGTGGGCGTCAGCGTGGAGGTTGGCGGGACAGGAGTTGGAGACGGAGGAGTCGCTTGAGGGGGCTGGCAGGCCAGGGTCACGAAAGAGGCGCAAAGCAACAGCAATCCAATCCTGCAGATTCGGTTCATGCTTCAGGTGTATCATATTTCTGGGAGAATAATCAAGTACCGTCACTCGGCACAAGTGCATCGAAAACGCAACAAATTGCTGTGGTCACGCAATCTCATCTTTGCTACAATCAGTAGGTCACGCAACGGCCAACTCTTGTGAAGCACTGACAATCGGACAGGAGGCCCCATGGAAATCAAAACTGTGAGAATCGAAAAGCCCGAGGAGGTAAATTTCATCCTCGGACAGTCGCATTTCATCAAGACAGTGGAGGACATGCACGAAACCCTGGTGGCTGCCGTCCCGGGGATCAAGTTTGGGCTGGCATTTTGTGAGGCTTCAGGGAAATGTCTCGTGCGCTGGTCCGGCACCGACGATGCGATGATCGAGCTTGCCAGGCAGAACGCGCTGGCCCTTGGCGCCGGCCATTCCTTCATCCTTTTTCTTGGTGGCGGTTTTTTTCCCATCAATATTCTGAACGCGGTCAAGAATGTACCGGAGGTGGCCCGTATCTTTTGCGCAACCGCCAACCCCACCGAAGTGGTAGTGGCCGAAACCGAACAGGGACGCGGCATTCTTGGGGTTGTGGACGGCTTCTCGCCCAAAGGTGTGGAGGACGATGAGGGGATCAAATGGCGAAAAGACTTCCTGCGCATGATCGGATACAAGGCCTGAACTCTTTCCTGCCCCAAACGGGTGAGAACCCGACGCTTCTGTGAATGTTAGAATGATGCCTTAAATCAACGTCCCGCTCACAGAACCCAGCGCAGAATAGACCGCCGGGCGAAACCTATCGACAGTGAGGCGATTCCCATGACCACTGTACGAACCCCCGCCAAAATCATCCCGCGTGCCTTCCCGGGCATCAAGCCCACGGAAGTGCAGGAAATCATACTGAACAGCCGGATCAAGACGTACCCGGCTGGCACAACGCTCTGCCATGAGGGCGCCATCGAGGAGGTCTTCTACATGATCCTCGAAGGCGATTTCGAGGTCTCCAAGGTGATCAACAATACAGAAAAGCGGATGTTGACATCGCTGACAGCGGGGGACTTTTTTGGCGAAATGGCACTCATCCACCACGCGGCCCGCGCTGCAACCGTCGTTGCCAAAACCGATGTGATCGTGCTGGAACTTGACAAGCCCGGCTTTGACCGCGTCCTTCAGCACAGCCCCAGCGTTTCGCTGGCCATGGTCAGCGAGATCAGTAACCGGCTCCGCCAGAACGATGAATTAACCATTGAAGATTTGCGGGTGCGGGCTGCGGAACTGGCACAGGCCTATCAGCGGCTGGCAGAGCAGGAGCTGGCCCGGCGTGAATTCCTGACCAACGTGGCACACGAACTGCGCACGCCGCTGATGAGCGCCAGCGGCTACCTGGGAATTTTACAGAAAGGGATGCTTTCAGGCGATCAGTTGAAATCGGCCATGGATGCGGTGGAACGTAATGTCGGCCAGATCGTTTCTTTAGTAAACGACATTCTTTTCCTGCAGGAGATCGAGCTGGTCCTGCCTGAGTTCCAGGCAGTGGACATGACCCAGGTCACGGATGCCGTGCTGGATAAGCTTCGAAAAAAAGCTGACACGCGCCGCGTCAGAATTCGAGTTCGCAGTGACCGGAACCTGCCGAAAGTCTCAGGCGATCCGCGGGCTCTCGAACGGGCCCTGGCCGCCTTAGTGGATAATGCGATCAAGTTCAGCCAGCCGAACGGCGAGGTGGAGATCCGTTTAATGGAGCGCAGGGACCGCGTCGATATCGCGGTGCAGGATTACGGCGTCGGCATCGACCCGGAGATTCGTCCCCGCATCTTTGACCGTTTTTACCACGTCGAATCCAGCGGCGATGAACTCTACGGCGGCCTGGGCCTTGGCCTCGCCATTACGAGGCAGGTCATCCAGCAGCATAAGGGATCGCTGGATGTCGAAAGCAGGCCCGGGCATGGAAGCACCTTTACAATGTCACTGCTTAAATATTAGGGCGTGTATGCAAAATCGCACCTGTGTCACTCCGAGCGCACGCGAAGAGTCTCCTCTTCGCGTTATTACAGGCAGGCACCGCGATTCTTTTCGGCAGTCGCCGTTTAAGGCTCGCGGCTGAGAATGACATGTCAAAAATGTCTTGCGTACACTTCCTAAACCCTTTAGGAGATTTAGTGTAATGCAAATCAGAAGAATACTCGTAACTTTAATGGGGGGATTCCTGATCGTCAGTCTCACGGCCTGCAACATGCCAACAGCCACAGAGACTGCACCCATCGGCACATCGCCTGTCGGTCAAATTCCCCCCGCAGCCACCGGCGGAACGTGTGCGAATGCACTTTACCCGGTTGTCCAGGGCGCCACATGGACCTACACTGTCAACGGCGGGCCCAATGGATCGTTCACCTATACCGATACGATCACGGAAGTCCGCGCCGACGGTTTCACCGTGACCTCTCAATTCTCGGATGTCAGCCGCACACAGGAGTGGAAATGCACACCCGATGGCCTGCTGGCCCTCTCGGTTGACGGTGGAAATGCCGCCGGCCTCTCCACCCAGGGGCTGAAAGCTGACTTCACCACTTCAGGCGCGACCGGAATCACCCTCCCCAGCACGGTGCCGTCCGGCATGAAGTGGAACTATGGACTGGATATCCAGGGCACAATCGAATATCAGAATCAAAGCGCCGACGCCAATGGCAGCGTCTTGACCGACATGCAGGAGGCGGGCACGGAAAGCGTCACAGTACCGGCCGGCACCTTCGATGCCATGAAAATTGAAGGCACATCGACCTTCAACATCACGGCGACATTTCACGGCTTGAATATCCCTGTGACAGTGAATGGCAATACCACGCTCTGGTACGCCCCGGGCGTGGGCCTCGTCAAGTCAACGGAAAGCAGTAACATTGCCGGTCAATCACTTTCGTCGACCACAGAATTACAGTCCTTCAATATCCCCTAATACCGCAACCATTTCCTTCTGTTGCGGGACGAGCAAACTTCCAGCGCCGGGTTCGGCGCTGGAAGTCTTTTAATCAAAGACTACCTTGAGTTTCCCGTCTTCATCATAAAAGGATCGCGCAAAGAATGGCGCATCGCCGCGCTTCATCGCGTGGATTTTCGATAGAAGGACTGGCAGATCTTCCACGACCGGCAAATGAAGAACCGCATCTTTCTGGACCCATTCAACGGCTCCCTCTTTCGAGGCCCGAATCTCCCCCCTAGGGTTTTCTCCGAGGAACACAAACAGACAGACTCCCACCTCCCCTGCATCCACAACCACCGTGCCGCACAGCCACAAGTGGGCAGTGAGACCGGTTTCCTCGAGCAGCTCCCGCTCCGCAGCGGTGCGGACATCCTCGCCGCGCTCCACGTGCCCGCCAAGGATGTTATATTTGCCGGCCCACAGACGTTTCGTCGACGCACCTTTGATCAACAAATACTCATCTCGGCGCCGTAGAAAGATCGCGACGCGAGGAATGAACATGTATCTATCTTTGGTAATACCTTGATCAGATTGAGGCATAAACTCTCCAACCATATCGGCATGCTACGTTTTTTTAGGCTATTCTAATATATACTGCGATAGAGGCGATTCCATTGGATAAAGGACAAGCTAACCGTCTGCTGGGATATCCGGCTGATGCCCGCCTGCTGATCATCAATGCGGATGACTTTGGGATGTGTCATGCGGTCAATGAAGCGGTCTTCCGTGCTATCGGGAAAGGGCTGCTTCGTTCCACGACCTTGATGGTGCCCTGTCCCTGGTCTTTGCACGCCATGCACTTCCTCGCCGATCATCCTGAAATTCCGTTCGGTATTCATCTCACCGTGATCTCTGATTGGGTGGATTACCGTTGGGGACCGGTCACTGCCAGGGAAAAGGTGCCATCACTGATTAATCAAGCGGGATATTTCTACAATTTTGAACACATGCCCGGATTTCTGGCCCGGGTTAACCTGGGTGAACTGGAACTGGAATTCAGGACACAGATCGAAGCCGTACTCGCCGCCGACCTCCGGCCCACTCATCTGGATTGGCACGCGCTGCGGATCAGCGGCAGAGCGGACATTTTTGATCTAATGATCCGGCTGGCAAAAGGGTATGGACTGGCACTCCGCGTCATGGGACGATCCACGATCGAAATAGTGCAAAGTCAGGATCTTCCCACCAACGATTATGACTTTTTGGATAGTTACCTGGTTGATTCCGTCGATAAATCAGCGCGGTATGTGCAACTGTTACGGGAATTGCCAGCCGGCCTAACCGAGTGGGCGCTCCATCCTGCCCTGGATACTCCTGAATTGCTCGCCATCGAGCCCGAAGGCAACCACATCCGTCAGACGGATTTCGATTTTTTGATGTCTGAAGAGGCAAAGAATATTGTGAAAGAAGAGGGCATTATTCTTCTGGATTATCGAGCGTTACAGGAAGTGTGGAAAGGGAAATAAGTTGATCTGGATTTGCTGCAAATCCTTACTAAATCCCTCTCTCTGCATTGGATAAATTCGAGTACAATCGGCGAAATATTTTACCGCTCATGGAAGGAGTGTAAACAATGCGAAGTATAAATTTGCGAATGATTATTGCTGGTATTCTTCTGATTATCCTTGGCGTTGGGTTTTATGCCGTGATGCTATCTGCCGCCCCGAACTCAACAGATCCTACAGCCTTGATGCAAACGGTGGGCTCCGTTTCTGGAGTCGCCATGGGCATCAGCCTTGTCTTGATCGTCATCGGGCTGATCGGCAAGAAGGTGTAATAGAAGCCAGGAAACAAATTACGTACAAATGAAAAGCGCCGTCTTGCGACGGCGCTTCTTTTGTTTTACAGCTTATGCAATCGTAATGCTCTTATCCAGATAAACATCCTGGATGGTATTCAACAGTCTCACACCTTCTGCCATCGGGCGCTGGAAGGCTTTACGTCCGGAGATGAGACCCTGTCCACCAGCGCGCTTGTTGATAATGGCTGTCGCGGCAGCCTCAGCAAAGTCATTGTCACCGGAGGCGCCGCCGCTGTTGATGAGACCGACGCGTCCCATGTAGCAGTTCGCGACCTGATAGCGGCACAGATCGATCGGATGGTCGCTGGAAAGATCGCTGTACATCCGCTTATCCAGCTTGCCGTAGGAGCTGTCGCCTGTATTAAGAGCGAGGAAGCCACCGTTATTCTCCGCAAGTTTCTGCTTGATGATGTCCGCTTCGATGGTCACGCCGAGATGGTTCGCCTGACCGGTCAAATCAGCAGACACATGGTAGTCCTTGTCCTTTTTGAATGCCTTATTACGCAGATAGCACCAGAGCACGGTTGCCAGGCCAAGTTCATGAGCGTGGGCGAAAGCCTGGGCAATCTCGATGATTTCGCGATGTGAATCATCCGAGCCGAAATAGATCGTCGCGCCGACCGCCGCCGCGCCCATGTCATAGGCCTGCTTGAGGTTGCCAAACAGGATCTGTTCAAAGCTGTTCGGATAGGTCAACAGTTCATTGTGATTGATCTTTACGAGGAAAGGGATCTTGTGAGCGTACTTGCGCGACATCACGCCCAGCACACCAAACGTGGACGCAACGGCGTTGCAGCCGCCCTCGATGGCCAGCTTGATAATGTTTTCGGGATCGAAGTAATCCGGGTTCTTTGCAAAGCTTGCGCCGCCCGAATGCTCGATGCCCTGGTCCACCGGGAGAATGGACATGTAACCCGTGCCGCCCAGCCGCCCGTGGTTGTAGATCCAGGACAGGTTGCCGAGCACGCGGTTGTTGCGGTCCGATTGCATCAAAACCCGGTCGACGAAATCCGGGCCGGGCAATTGCAAACGTTCTTTGGGGATTTTGGGCGAGTTGAAAGCCAGCAGTGCTTCCGTTTTCTCACCTAACAAGGATTGAACATCAGTGATCATTAGGTTCCTCCGAGCCCAGCCGGAGCCAGGCGGTTTTATTCCTGCCCAGGGAGCAGGATATTTGTCTAATCGATTGGTACAGCCTTAAAGCCTGCTTTCTTGATTATAACCCTCAAGTCAGGCTATAATGGCTGTTGCGACCTAATATCAAAGCTCTCGTATATTACGGCAGGAGGCACAAATGCCAGACTTTTTTGAAAAAGTGACCAGCCAGGTAGACCCGTTCAAGAAACTGGTTGGCTATATCCCTGGTTTCAAGGGATACGTGGAACGCCAGAATCGCCGTGACGCTGACAAACTGGTGCGGGATACGGTTGCGCTGCGCTTCGAGGAACAATGGAAACGCGTTTCCGAGCTGCAGACCGACCTCGTCAGCAGCGGCATGATCAAATACGTGGATGATCTGGAGAAGGCAGCGATCAAATTGCGGACCTTCATCGACCGCATCACGACGGCCGCCCGCGGCTACTCCGGCCTGTTCGATGCCGTGAAGATCAATGAGAATGAATTGCAGGCGATCTATCAGTTTGATGCTGCATTCTTCGATCTCGCAGAGCAGGTCAAAGGTGCCGTGGACAATGTGGAAGCCAGCATGGGCGATGAGACTGCCCTGCCCGCTGCTATCCGCAATCTCACCAGCCTGGCGCGCCTTGCCATCGAAACGTACAACCGCCGCTCCGAAGCATTCACCGGCAGCGGAAAATAAATAACCCTGTGTCATTGCGAGCCGTCCTGGGGCGAAGCAATCCCCATATTACAGGAGATTGCTTGCCGAAGGCTCGCAATGACATGAGAAGCTTATGTGGCACACCTATCTCAATGCAACAACAACGGATGAGGTCGTAAAAGTACTGGCAGAAAAAGGGGCAAGTGCACGCATTGTGGCTGGAGCCACGGACCTCATCCTCGAACTCGAGCGCGGTGTCCGTAAGGGCATCGAAACCCTGATCGACGTCACGCGCATTCCCAACCTCGACTCAATCACCCTCGACGAAGACAGTATCATCCATCTCGGCCCGCTCGTCACCCATAACGACTGCGCGGCGTCGAAGCTGATTCGCGAACGCGCCTATCCCCTTGCCCGTGCGGCCTGGGAAGTCGGCGCGCCGCAGATTCGCAATCGAGGCACGATCGCGGGGAACCTCATTACAGCTTCTCCGGCCAATGATACGATCACGCCGCTGATGGCGCTCAACGCCAGCGTGACCCTGCTCTCGGTCCGTGGGGAGCGTACGGTCGCGCTCAAGGATTTCTACACCGGCGTCCGCAAAACGGTGATGCAGCCTGACGAGATGCTGGTGGACATTTCCTTCCCGGCCGTAACTCCTACTCAGCGCGGGACGTTCGTCAAACTGGCTTTACGCCGCGCCCAGGCCATTTCCGTGATCGATGTAGCGGTCGTTCTGGACCTGCAAGGGGATACCGTTAAATCAGCATCCATCACGCTTGGAGCCGTCGCGCCGACCATTATCCACGCGACACCGGCAGAATCATTTTTGGCAAACAAAAAGCTCGACGATGAAAATATCGCCAAAGCTGCCGAACTGACCCGCGACGCATGCACCCCCATTGACGATATCCGCGGCTCGGCGGCCTACCGCAAGGAAATGGTGCGCGTCTGCACCCAGCGCGCGCTCAAAGCCCTGCGTAATGGTTCTGAAAAAGATGGAATGCCGGAGCATCCGATCATGCTGCGGACAACAACGACGGCAGATAACCGACCACAGACCGTGGCCCGTCGTCCATCGTCTGCAGGCGCTCCTATTGAAACCACCATCAATGGCAAACCCTACACCTTCAACAGCGGCCACGGCAAAACGCTGCTCCGTCTCCTGCGCGAAGAAGCCGGGCTGATCGGCACAAAGGAAGGCTGCGCTGAGGGCGAGTGCGGTGCATGTACTGTATTTCTGGATGGCGAGGCTGTGATGTCCTGTCTCGTGCCCGCACCGCGCGCACACGGAGCGGAGATCGTTACAGTGGAAGGTCTCGGAAATGAAGAAAAGCTTCATCCGGTACAGGAGGCTTTCATTCAGGATGGTGCTGTGCAGTGTGGGTACTGCACGCCGGGCTTCCTGATGTCCGCCGCCAAGCTTTTAGAAGAGAAGGCAGATCCTACCCACAATGAGATCGAGCAGGCGATCACCGGTAATCTTTGCCGCTGCACGGGTTACTACAAGATCGTCGAAGCCATTGAAGATGCCAGTAAGCTGGCTGCAAGAGAGGCATCCAGTGACTAAATACACTTCGGTCCAGAAACGCGAAAACCCCAGGAAGATCAGGCAGGTTCATCCGGTCTGGCGCGGCATTGGATGCGCCTTCATGGTGCTGATTCCGGTCATCTCTTTTGCGGCCGGAAAGGCAACCATAGACTACGGACTCAAACAACACTGGCCGATTCCATATCAGTTGCTGGGTTACGTGAAGTTGCCCGATTTTATTTACAAGGTGCCCAGCCTGACCAGCATTTTCGGTCCCATCGCCACATGGGAAAACTTTTACGCCAATCTTTCGGCGGCGATTATCTACATGTTGATTCTTGGCGGCATCCTTTCCGTGGTGACCGCGTTTGTATACCAGGTCATGGGACCCCCTCGCTGGGGCCCGCAGGATGTTCCACCGCCAAAGATCAAAGCCAAACAATATAAAAGATAAAAGCTATGGCTACAGAACCGATGATAGGCCGATCCATTCCTCGTGTTGATGCCCACGGCAAGGTCACGGGCAAAACGCTTTATCCCGGCGACCTCAGCATGAAGGGCATGTTGTTCATGAAAATCCTCTTCGCTGAGCGTCCTCATGCGCTTGTGAAGAAAGTCGATACCAGCCGGGCTGAAAAGGCGGACGGCGTCGTAGCGGTGTATACATCAAAGGATATACCGCTCAATGAGTATGGCCTGCAGATACCGGACCAACCGGTGTTATGCGGCCCCTCTCCCTCAGGGAGACGGGATGGGGTGAGGGCGGACATAGTCCGCTTCGTGGGTGACCAGATCGCGGTCGTGGTGGCCGAGTCCGAGGTCCAGGCAGAGGCGGCGGTGAAATCGATTGAGGTCGAATACGAGGACTTGCCGGTCCTTTCCGACCCGATCACCGCGATGAAACCCGATGCACCGCTTCTCCATCCCGAAAGAGGCAACAGCAACGTTTGTGTTCGCTACAAGATCCGCAAAGGCAGTGTGGACGAAGGGTTTGCCAGGGCGGATGTGATCGTCGAGGGCGAATATCAGACGCCCGTTCAGGAACACGCGTATCTTCAACCCGAAGCGGGTCTGGCTTACATCGACGAAGAAGGTCACCTCACCGTGGCAGCCGGCGGTCAATGGACTCATGCGGACCGCGAAGGGATCGCACACGCCCTGGGCTTGCCGCAGGAAAAGGTGCGCGTGATCTATCCTGCTATCGGCGGCGCATTCGGCGGACGGGAAGACCTCTCGGTGCAGATCGTACTTGCGCTGGCGGCCTGGAAGCTTCAGAGACCGATCAAGATCATCTGGTCCCGCCGCGAATCCATCATTGGACACGGCAAGCGTCATGCGGTGATCTTGAAGGCGAAATGGGGCGCAACAAAAGATGGAAAGCTGATCGCGGTCGAAAACGAGATCATCGGCGACGGCGGCGCGTACATGTATACCTCCAACAAGGTGCTTGGCAATTCCACCATCACTTCCACCGGCCCCTATTTCGTGCCAAACGTAAAAACAGACGTATACGGGGTCTATACCAACAACGTGCCGGGTGCGGCCTTCCGCGGCTTCGGCGCGCCGCAGGCACTGTTCATGGCCGAATCACAAATGGGAAAACTTGCTGAGAAACTTGGCATGGACCCGGTAGAATTTCGCCTGAGAAATGCGCTGCGCGATGGCGACACGCTGGGTGTCGGCACCCCTGCACCCGGACCGGTCAGCGTGGTGCAGGTAATGGAGGCCGCGCGCGATAAGTTCAATTGGACGACAGACCACAGACCGCCGACCGCCGACCACAGCCAGTCGGCCATTCTCCATGGCCGCGGTTTTGCGGCCGGCTTCAAGAACGTTGGCTTCTCATTTGGCTATCAGGAGAATTGCTGGGCAAGAGTTGAACTGCATGGCAATGGAAATATCGAGCGTGTTGTGCTTTCTCATGCCAGCGCGGAAGTGGGTCAGGGCACGCACACGGTCATGATCCAGATGGCCGCGCACGCGCTCGGAGTTCCCACCGACATCATCGAGTTGAAGACATCTGATTCAGCTGCGCAGGGGAATCCGGGTTCCGTTTCAGCTTCGCGCATGACATTCATGTCCGGCAACGCAATCAAGGGCGCGGCCGAAGCGGCGCTCGCCAAATGGAAGGCCGAAGAGCGCCCATCCATTGCTGAATTCAAATACCTCGCGCCTCCCACGACACACATGGACGAGGAAACCGGCTATTCCATGCCGAACTTCGCTTATGCCTACTCTGCCCAGGCCGTTGAAGTGGAGGTGGATACGGAAACTGGTCATGTGCGCGTGTTGCGCGTGGTCGCTGCAGATGATGTCGGCAAGGCCATCAATCCGGGTCAGGTTGTCGGGCAGATCGAAGGTGCAGTGGTGCAGGCGCATGGTTATGCGATCACAGAAGACTTCATCACCAAAGATGGACGCGTGCTCACTGATCAACTCAGCAACTATCTCCTGCCGACCATCCTTGATATTCCAGAAACAGTCGAATCGGTGCTGGTTGAAGTCCCCGATCCAAATGGACCGTGGGGTGCGCGCGGTATCGGAGAGTTACCCTTCCTGCCCTATGCGGCCGCGGTCGGTGCTGCCATCCACGACGCAACCGGTGTCTGGATAGACGAGTTCCCGTTCACGCCGGAGCGCGTACTGCGAGCACTTGGAAAGATTTAACGTTATCTCCAGCCGCCGTACCCCATTCGCGGCAAGATCCGCGGCGGCTGGTAAGCACGAGCGCTGAGAACGGCGCTTCGAGCAGTGTGTGTTTTCGATGTCCTTCCCATATCTTGGTGAAACTAAAGAATTGAATGAGACTACGCGCGCGGGCGCCGAAGGCTCGTTCATTGCATTGACCGACGGCGTAACACACTACGAAATCGGCGGCTCACCTCGCTCTCCGGGAGATGGCGCGGGGGTGAGGGACATTGTCCTTGTGCATGGTTTCTCTGTTCCCTATTTCATCTACGACACCACCTTCAAATTCCTGTGCGAATTGGGCTTTCACGTCCTGCGCTATGACCTCTTTGGGCGCGGACTCTCTGACCGGCCGCGCGCCAAATATGACATTCATCTCTTTGTCCGGCAGCTTGCTGATTTGCTCGAAGCGCTTCACTTCGGACCTGTAGATTTGGTCGGGCTTTCACTGGGCGGACCCATCACAACGGCATTTCTGACCCAGCATCCGGAGCGAGTCCGTACCCACGTGTTGATCGACCCCGCGGGAGGAAGAGTTTATCCCCTCTCCGGTATTCTCAAAGTTGTGACAGCGCCGCTGATCGGAGAACTGCTCCTGGGTCTATTTGGAAACGAGAATCTGGTCAAAAGCTTCGCGTCTGACTTGTTTGATCGTGAGATGATTGAAACCTTCCGGACGCGGTATCTGGTCCAGATGCAGTTCAAGGGCTTCAAGCGCGCCATTCTCTCGACTGTACGCGATGGGATGCTCGATTCGTTCCACGAAACATACGAACTTGCGGGAAAGCTGGGGAAGCCAACTCTGCTGTTCTGGGGCTGCGAGGACAAGACTGTGCCCTTTCAGCAAAGCCAGGCTGTCCTTGCCGCCATCCCCCACGCGGAATTCCACGCAATCGATGATTGCGGGCATATCCCACATTTCGAGAAGCCCGAGGTCTTCAACCCGATCCTGAAGAGATTCCTGGAAGCTAATGCAGGGAATTGAGATACTTTGCCAGCCTTCGCGTGGCAGAATTCAAGCAGCCTATGGTCCAGAAACTGCTCGCCTATTTCAGCGGTAACAAATACCGCATCACTGTCTTTGTGTTGCTGGCCGGTGCCACGCTCGTCTCCTTGGGGACGCTTCGCTTGCGATATGCACTGAGCAATGACATAAAGTATGATTTCCTGGTTTGGAACCTGTTCCTGGCGTGGATTCCCTTTATCATCGCCTACTTCACCTACACAATGACGATCAAACGCACCTGGCTGTATTTTCTGATCCCACTGGCAGCCTTTCTATGGTTGATCTTCTTCCCGAATGCGCCCTACATCCTCACAGATTTGGAGCACCTGCGCGGAGCAGGGAGAGACATTCCAGTTTGGTATGACGTGCTGATCTTCATCTGGTTCTCGTGGACCGGCTTGTTGCTTGGCATCGTTTCGCTGTTTTTGATGCAGGAGATCGTCCGTCGCGAATTTGGCCGCTGGATTGGCTGGGGCTTTGTGGTTGCAGTTGCGGGTCTTACCAGCATTGGCATTTACATGGGGCGTTTCCTGCGCTGGAATTCGTGGGATCTTTTGAGCAACCCGAAAGGGATCGCGCTTTTCACACTGGAGCGGGTGCAGGACCCCAGTCTCCAATCCATTGTTTTCACGTTTCTATTTGCGGCTTTCTTCCTGTTCTTCTATATCACCCTGTATGCCTTTGGTCACTTGCTGCTGGAGAGACCATCCGCCTCCAGGCCCATAGCGAAGCAGGCCGTCAAAGGATAGAATGAACAAAGGCGATATTTACCTTCTCTACCAGTACAATTCCTGGGCGAATGCGCGCATTCTAAACGCCGCGGCAGGTGTAACGCACGAACAGTTCATCGCACGCGCCTCGTTTCCGCATGGAGGCCTGCGCGGAACGTTGACTCACGTTCTCTTCGCCGAATGGATCTGGCGCAGACGCTGGGAAGGTGAATCGCCCACCCAGCGGATCAAGCCCGAAGAATTCCCAGGTTTTGAAGCCCTGCGAAGCCGCTGGCAAATAGAAGAACGCAATTTGCTGGCTTTCGTTGAACAGGTCAGCGAAGATACGTTGCTGTCCACATTCGATTATCGAACCACGGGCGGGGAACCAAGACGCAATGTGCTCTGGCAGGTCATGGCCCATGTTGTCAACCACGGCACGCAGCATCGAAGTGAAGCCGCCGCCCTGCTCACCGATCTCGGCCACTCGCCCGGAGATATTGATATGATCGTGTTCTTGCGAGAAATGAGTCCTTCGCCCTGAACGGAGTCTCATTCCCCCGACGGGGCGAATGTCCCTCGATTACGCTCAGGCCAAAATTGGCAAAAACAGAATGGATAGATTAAGAAACTTCTTTTACCGCAATCGCCACAGTCTTGCAGTTTTCATCCTGCTGAATGCAGCCTGCGGTGTGTGCATTTTGCTCGTAGCAGCGCGTGTCGCCTACAGTGACACCACGCGCCATATTGGGCTAATCTGGAATCTCTTTCTGGCCTGGATACCGTTTATCCTGGCCTACTTCGCTCATGCCTTTTCGTGGAGGCGCATCTCACTGTATCTCATCATCCCGATCATTGCTTTCCTTTGGCTGATCTTTTTTCCCAATGCGCCCTACATGCTGACGGACCTGCAAGACCTAACGAGGTTCACCACCAGTGCACCGCTGTGGTATGACGTTATCATCGTCGTCTGGTGTTCCTGGACTGGAATGCTGCTCGGCGTGATCTCGCTTTACCTCATGCAGGATATTGTTCTCCGCACGTTTGGCCGCACTGCTGGCTGGATGTTCGTGTTTGCGATCTCGGCCCTGAGCAGTTTTGGCATTTATATTGGGCGATTTGTCCGCTTGAATTCATGGGACATCCTGCAAAATCCGCGCGAGACCGCCATGCAGATTCTTGGTCTTGTCATTGACCCCAGTCGACGGCTGGCAGCATTCACGCTCCTCTATACTTTCTTCTTCCTCTTTGTTTTCCTGCTGCTCTACTCCTTCAGCCACATGTTGAGAGAACACTACGCGCGCACAGAGGAGAGCCCTCAGCCAGTTGCACCTGCCCAAACCTCCAATGCTCAACAATAAATTGGTCCTGATCCGTGGAGGAGGCGACCTGGCCTCCGGCGTCGCGCTCCGCCTGCATCATGCCGGGTTCAAGGTCGTCATCGCGGAACTCCCTCAGCCCCTGGCCGTCCGTCGCGCCGTCTCCTTCGCGGAGGCCGTATATAGAGGCGAGCACAAAGTTGAGGATGTCCCGGCCCGGCTGGTGAAACGCGAGCAGGTCCAGGCCACGATGGAGGCTGGTGCGATTCCCGTGCTCATTGATCCGGAAGCGAACATTCTGCATTCCATCAACTTTTTCGCAGTGGTGGATGGACGTCTCCTCAAAAGAAATCCCGTGCCGCTTCCTGTGGATGTCCCGCTTCTGATCGGACTGGGGCCCGGGTTCCGCGCCGGAGAGAATTGCCACGCCCTAGTAGAGACCCGCCGCAGTCACACCCTCGGCCGAGTCTACTGGACTGGAGGTTCTCAGCCTGATACGGGGCAACCCGAAGGTGATCCGCGCCGCGTGCTGCGCGCGCCAAGTGATGGGATTGTCCGCTCTTATGCAAAGATTGGTGATCACCTCGAGGAAGGCAATATCGTCTGCGAAATTAAGACATCGTCCACTCATCCCTCATCGCTTGTCACTTCGCCCCTCAAAGGCGTATTACGCGGGCTCATCCACGATGGCCTGAAAGTGACCGAGGGTCTTAAGATTGGCGACGTTGATCCGCGTGATGACGCCAGCGCATGTTTCCTGGTGTCCGATAAAGCACTGGCCATCGGGGGCGGCGTGCTCGAAGCCATCATGATGCTGATCAAGCAACATCCCCTCAAGGGACTCTAAGAACATAACGGACGAATCAGGCGTGTGCCCGATTCGTCCGTTACGTTTTGACCGACCTTTTAGGCATGAAAATTTAGAGGCGATCGCTGGGTCTGCGAATCAATGCGATCAACATGATCAAAAAGGCAAAGGCGGCCAGGATGAGGATCCCGTAAAATAAAACAGTGGAAGTATCTGTTGTTCCACCGCCTGTGACCGGTACAACCACGGTCACGGCCGACGTGACGACCGGTGGCACAATGGTAGGAACCAGCGTATTCTGGTACTGAATTGAATTCATAGGCCTGGCTGCCATAGATGGCAGTGCATAGGCGCTCAGTAAAACAGGCAAAGATACCAGAACACAAATCGTAATCATTTTTTTCTTGTCCATGGGGTTACTCCTGAATCGCTCATAACGAGCCAACGCGAGAGACGTTATTGGAAATAGAGTAGTTTCTATGTCAGGTTTAACGGTTCAGAAAAGTGAGTGTTATCACAACTCTCGCAAAGCCTTAATCTGCTTTAAGCAAAGAGCATACCAGCGTAAGGGTTGAAACGAATGTGCGGCCTGTATATAGTATGGAGTGACTGCAGGATCTACGTGAAAGGAAAGGATAAAATGACTCAAATCAATTTTGAGCGCTCGAGTGGATTGGTCGGGCGTCCGATCCGCTTTTCTGTGAACCTCAACGACCTTTCTGAAGATGAAGCGCAAAACTTGAAGAAGATGATTAGCGATGCCAATTTCTTTGAAATCCCGGAGAACTTGCGTGGCAGCGCAACACCGGATGAATTCCATTATCAGGTTACTATCGATGATGGCAGTCAAAGCCATACGGTCCTTACCAGTGATACGACCATGCCACGCTCGCTTGTTCCTCTTATAAAAGAATTGACGATGCTGAAAATGCTTCAATAGCCTTCTGCGAGCTGTCAACAGGAATCGAACTCCGCATCCGCCCGGGTGCGGAGTTCGATTTTGAATCCGCATGTCAATCTGCAATTGCTCGTATAATTCCTTTAATGGACCTTGCCCGAGCTTTACGGTTATCGGTCGCCGCAGACTCCGCTCATGGAACCGCATTCGTTGGATCAGGCGGCAAGACCACCGCCCTGTTCCAGCTTGCACGCGCACTTCCGCCGCCGGTAATCGTCACTTCCACCACTCACCTTGGCGCCTGGCAAATACCTCTGGCCGATCAGCATATCGTCGCAGAAACGCCTGCTCCAATCGAGGCGAGCGAGCCAGGTCTGCGTGGAGTGATCCTTGTCACGGGTCCAACGAACGGGGACAAAACCAGTCCCATAGGCGCCTTTCTACTGGAATGGCTACGCGCATCTTGCAGCTACCATGTCATCCCCCTCTTGATCGAAGCTGATGGCTCCCGACAGAGACCTCTGAAGGCGCCTGCTGCACATGAACCGAATATCCCTGGATTTGTTCAACATGTTATTTATGTCGCAGGATTATCGGCGCTGGATAAGCCTTTGAGTGAGGAATGTGTCCATCGCCCGGAGATTTTTTTGCATCTCAGCGGCCTCCATCTTGGCGACACAATCACGACAGATGCCCTCACTGCAGTGCTAACCCATGTGGACGGTGGTCTCAAGAATATTCCGCCCGCCTCAAAACGGACCCTCCTCCTGAACCAGGCCGATACAGCGAATCTTCAATCACGGGCTGGTTCTATCGCCCCTGCCCTGCTAAAAGCATTTGATTCTGTCATTGTTGCTTCGCTGAATGAAGAACCGTCGATCCATGCAGTGTATGAAAAGACAGCCGGTATTATCCTCGCCGGCGGTGCGTCCACCCGCTTTGGACAACCCAAGCAATTGCTGGACTGGCGCGGCAAACCGTTTGTCCGTGTAGTGGCTGAGACAGCCTTAGCCGCCGGGCTTTCCCCTGTGATTGTCATTACTGGAGCCAATGCAGAATTGGTTGAAGGCGCGGTCCGAGATCTCAATGTGACAATGATCCGCAACGAAGAATGGGAACGCGGGCAAAGTTCTTCAATCAAGGCAGGAGTCAGTGCATTGGCCGCCTCAGTTCCAGCAGGTACCGCCGTTGGTGGATTGAGCGTCGGGGGCGGCATCTTTCTACTGGCCGATCAACCGCAGATTGGCACAGACATAATCCGCGCGCTCATGGAGGTGCATTCGCAAGGATTGGGGGCCATCGTTGCGCCCCTGGTATTAGAAGAACGGCGGGCGAACCCGGTCTTGTTTGATCGAGTCACATTTTCGGATTTACTCACGCTCGAAGGCGATGTTGGCGGTCGCGCACTCTTCTCCAAATATAAAGTGGAATACATGCCCTGGCATGATGACAGGCTTTTGCTGGATGTTGATAAGCCTGAAGATTATCAGCGCCTGATTGAAGATGAGACCCTGTAATGGTGCATAAATGATCTCAGCCATCATTCTTGCCGCAGGACAATCGAAAAGAATGGGACA
>JAKOVF010000078.1 GCA_029782225.1 Chloroflexota bacterium
CCGTATCCGCGAACTCCTCAAGGTTGCCGCTTTCCCGCAGGTCGGCCATGGTCGGCCTTTTGTCGTTCCTTGCTTCCACCGCACGGCTTAGCTGCGACAGGAGAACCACAAACACGCCGATTTCCTCTGCCAGGTTCCGCAGCTTGAGTGCCGCGTCCCCCACAGCCAAGTAACGGGACTGCCTGGGGTCAAAAGCTATGGTCGTCGCATAGTCCACCGCAACCCACTTGAGGTCAGGGTTCCGCATTTTTTCGACTCTGGCAATGCTGCAAATCTGGTCGGCCGTCAAACCACGCTTGTCGCTAATCTTGATAGGCAACTCACGAAGCCTTGAAAGACCAGAATAGAACCTATCCAACTGCTTCTCGTCAAGGCGCGCCCGTAGATAACTCACGGGAATGCCCTCTAGGTTAGCAATGTTGCGCTGGCCTATCTGCACGTCCTCTTGCTCAAGACTGAAGATAATACCCGGAAGCCCCCTCTGTGCCCACCCCAGGCACTCACTCAAAAGGAACGCTGTTTTACCCATACTTGGGCGGGCAGCGATAATGTTCAGGGAACCCGTTTCGTACCCACCCAGCAAAGACTGCAACCCGGTTAGGTTAAGCGGGTACACCGGCAGGAGTTCGCCCCGCTGTATAGCTTCCTGGCGTAGGAACAACTTCTCGCACACGTCTTGCATGGACTTTAACTCGCTACGGCCCGTTTGGTTGAACGCCTCGATCATTTTCTGCTGGGCAAATGCTATCAGCTCGTCAGTAGGCTTGTCCTCATTTTTGAGTTCATTCAGGGCGGACAACAGAGTTTGGTACACCGTGCGCCGCTTCCACAGGTCTTCTAGTTCAGCGAGCAGGGATTTGGTTTCACTTACGGTGACGTGTGCCGAAACGACTTCCAGCAGGTCGTCAACGGTCAGACCCACGTTGCGCTTGAACATTTCGTTGTAAATCTTGACGCTGGAGGGCCGTTGGCCGCCAGTTGTCAAGTCGATGATAATCTCGGCAATGGCCCGATATGCTGGGTCGGAAAACAGCTCCGCCCGGAAATCGGGTGCCACTTCGAACCAAACTTCGGGTTGCTTTATGATATTGCCTAACAGCCTAGCTTCTGCTAACAGGTTAATGTCACGGTTCATCAATCTTCCTCCGGTAGATATATACTTGCTAGCCAGCCATCACCTGGCCCACCCTCCGAGTGTTCTTGTCTCTGCCTTTGACGCTGATGTCTTTCCTCAATTCGCTCCACAGCTTCTTTGGTGAAGGCTTGTTCCTTGACCCAGCTATTCAATATTCGCTTAATGTAGTTAGGGTGAGTAG
>JAKOVF010000093.1 GCA_029782225.1 Chloroflexota bacterium
GTAAAGCACATCATGTCCGCGGTAAATCATGCCCGAAAGAGCTTGTAATCCAATATCGGTAGAGCCTCCATCCCCAGCCATGACTATCGCATGCGGACGCTCACCTGTGTATTTGCCCTTTCTCATCATGGCCTTATAGGCTGCTTCTATGCCTGAAGCTACTCCTCCGCCATTTGTAATTTGGGCATGGATCCAAGGCATCGTCCAAATCGTCAAAATTCGCCAGTAAGCAGTCGGTGAAGTCTGGCGGAAAGTGACGGGTATCTAGCGGCAGGGAAGGATGTGCTTTGAGAAAGGCCATACGGCCTTCGAGCGTTCGCCAGTCGCCGGAAAACAGGTCTTGCGGCAGGTTATCAATGGCCAATATCTTCTTCCACTCCTCCCACTGCGCTGCGGTTTCGGCGATCTCGGGATAGAACGTCTCGGGAATATTGCCTACAGTGATGACATAAAAAGTCTCGGTGATGAATTTCTTCTTCTCCCAGAGCATTTTCTGGAAGTTTTCAGTCTGCGCTAGGAACTCAATGATGATTAGGCCGATGCGCTTTATCAGACGCATGAGTTGGAACCAACCCTCGGCCAGCCCCTCGCCCGCGGCTTCCATCTCCTCCAAGTTGAGCACCTCGTTCTTCAGGTAAAAGTCCAGCTCGCGGGAGAGGAAGCCCTTCAGGTCCTTGTGGATGAAAAAGTCGCTGGTGTTGCGCCGAGTGTACTGGCGCAGGTGGTGTTCCAGCAGGGTTACTGCCGTCCCGTCGGTGCGGCGTTTTTCGGCAATCAATGCTGCCAAAGCCTCATGGGCGTTCTTGGGCAGACGTTTTGGAATCTTTTCCAGTGCTTCGGCAATAATGGCCTCCTGCTGGTTCCTCTGACCATAGGTGTTCTGCTCTTCCTGGGTGAGCGGACGGAACTCGAAGGGAATGGTGAGGGTGCTGGCGTTGGCGTCCCAGGTTATTTCATCCAGTCTCGGTAAAAAGAAGCGCTTTTCTCCCTTGACGTTGTTTTGTTCCACGTCGGCGCCCTTAAGCTTGAAGTGTACAGTCACGCCATGGGGAGCCTTCCATGTATAATCTGTGAAATACTCACCGGTCTTGACGTAATACTGGTCGTGGTTGACCCAGTAAAGGTATACCTCCTCACCATTGTAGGGGATGGCATAGCGTTCCTTTTTGGAGTAACGGCGCTTGGAAATGAAGTCGCCGTCCTGCCAGTAGCGGCTGAAAAAG
>JAKOVF010000095.1 GCA_029782225.1 Chloroflexota bacterium
GCCCTGTCAGAATGCCTGTCCCGCCAACTGCTCGCCTTTTGATTTCATCATGGCTGCCCGCGTGGGGAATCCATCTGATATCAAGCGCGCGGCCGGGGAGATCATGCGAAATAATCCGCTGGGCGGCGTTTGCGGACTCGTTTGCCCGGATCGATTCTGCATGGCGGCCTGTTCTCGAAAGAATTTTGACGGCTCGATCAACATCCCGAAAGTCCAGGCGACCCTGGTTGAAATGGCCAAAAGACTCGGGGGGATTCCAAAGTTTTCAACTCCGACTCCAAACGGAAAAAAGATAGCGGTCATCGGCGGCGGTCCCGCGGGACTTGGAGCTGCCTCCGTTTTGGGACAGCTCGGTTACGCTGTGGATGTTTTCGAGAGCCGCGAGCAGCTCGGCGGCATGATGAATCTGATCCCCGATGAACGTCTCGATAAGGATGTCGTTCAATCGGACATCGAATTCCTACTTTCACTCCGTGCGATCACGACGAAGACTGGCGTGAAGGTGGAAGACCCCGGGCAATTGCTTGCACAAGGTTATGACGCGGTCTGCGTTACAACCGGTTTGTGGAAGCCCATCGAGCTCGGCATCGAAAACGAAAAGCTTGCTGTTAAGATGGTTGATTTGCTTTCCAGCAAGGAAGCTTATCATTTTCATGACCGCGTTGCCATCATCGGTGGCGGTGCAACCGCCGTGGATTGCGCGATTACAGCTAAAGAGCGCGGCGCGACCCATGTTGAGATGTTCATGCTTGAGAAATTATCTGAGATGCCACTGACCGCCGCGGAACGCAAAGAACTGGTGGATTACGATATCGAGATCAACGGGCGTGTCCGGCTCACACGCATCAGAACAGACGGTCGGCAAATCTGCTGCCTCGAAACCAGGAAGGTGGAGCTCCCGGATGGCCAGCCATTCAAGCCCTCCAACGTTCGCGATGTGGAAGGAAGCGATGGGGTCAGGACTGATTTCACAGCGGTTGTGATGGCTATCGGGATGCGCTCGGAACTCGCACGCGAGCAGATCGATGGTCTCTTCTATGCCGGTGATATTTCCAACGGACCGACGACTGTCGTTGAAGCAGTGGCATCCGGCAAGAATGTTGCCGTTGAAGTGGATGCCTGGCTGAAGAAACAGCCGAAGCCCGAAGTCAAGAAAACGACCAAATCCTATTTTGCGATGCCCGGTTATAACCCCGTACCGGTCTCTCTTGAAACTGAATTCTTCGGTCGCCGCATTCTCTCGCCTTATCTGCTTTCCGCTTCGCCCCTGACCGATGGCTTCGAGCAAATGAACAAGGCCTACGAACATGGCTGGGCGGGCGGCATCATGAAGACCGCCTTCGACAATGTCCCGATCCATATTCCGTCTGAATATATGTTCACGTTCACACCGCTGACATATGGCAACGCGGATAACGTCTCGGGGCATCCACTGGATCGCGTTTGCCGCGAGGCCGAGCAACTGATCAAGAAATGGCCGGAACGGCTGACCATGGCATCCACGGGCGGACCGGTGACAGGTCACGACGAGAACGATAGAAAAGGCTGGCAGTCGAACACGCGCAAGCTCGAGTCCGCGGGCGTGATGGGGGTCGAATACTCGCTGTCCTGCCCGCAAGGTGGTGATGGCACCGAAGGCGATATCGTTTCGCAAAATGCGGCGCTCACAGCGAAGATCATTGACTGGATCATGGAAGTCGGCTCGCCGGATATCCCGAAACTCTTCAAGCTGACAGCGGCAGTTACATCCATCGTCCCGATCCTGCGAGCGATTCGAAAAGTGTTGGATAAATATCCCGAAAAGAAGGCCGGCATCACACTTGCCAACTCCTTCCCATCACTTGGATTCCGCCCGGCTGTTGGACGCGTTTGGGAAGAAGGTGTGGTCACCGGGATGAGCGGCGATGGTGTGACCCCGATTTCATATCTGACGCTTGCCAATGCAGTCCCTGAAGGGATTGAGATCTCCGGCAACGGCGGCCCAATGACCTACAAAGCCGCTATGGATTTCCTGGCGCTCGGCGTAAAGACAGTTCAGTTCTGCACGATTGCGACTAAGTACGGCTATGGAATCATCCGTGACCTGGACTCTGGCACGGCGTTCCTGATGCAGGAGCGCGGCATCGGCAGCATGAAGGAACTCATCGGCATTGCCCAACCGCATCCGATCACCGACTTCATGGCACTGCCCGCGCTGAAGAAGCTTTCTTCATTCGATTACGAGCTTTGCACGGGCTGCGGCAACTGTGCACGCTGTCCATACCTCGCAATCCAACTCGATGAAAAGGGCTATCCTCATTCCAATCCCGCCTATTGCATCGGATGTTCCATCTGCGCCAAGAAGTGCATGGCTGGTGCAATCACCATGCGCGAACGCACACCGGAAGAACTCGCGCTCCTGATCGAGAATTAGTACGGCCGTCACACCTGCACTTGCGGCAGGTGCAAGTGTTGCGAGCCCCAGAAGGCGAAGCAATCATATCGCCAGTTAGAGATTGCTTCGTCGGGCTAACGACTTCCTCGCAATGACAGACAAGGAATGAATATGACAACCAGATTTGAAAACGGGATCGTTGTTACTTTAGGGAAAAACAACCGCGTTTTATGGAACGGCTCGGTTGTGACTGAAGGTGAAAAGATCGTGGCGGTTGGTAACGCCGCAGAACTGAAACAGCGGTTTCCAAACGCCGACTCGGTGGATTGCACCGGGAAGATTGTCCTGCCTGGCTTTATCTGTACACACCATCATTTCTATTCAACGATGGCACGCGGCATGGCGATCCCCGGCGAACCTGCTTCCAATTTTGTGGAGATCCTCGAACGCCTGTGGTGGAAAGTAGACCGTGCCTTGCTGGATGAGGACATCCTGCTCTCCGCACAGATCCCACTGATCGAGTGCCTCCGTAATGGCACGACGACCGTCATTGACCATCACGCCTCCCCGGGAATGCGCGATGGCTCACTGGACCTGATCGAAAAGGCAGTGCGGGAGGCTGGCATTCGCGGCTCGCTCTGCTATGAAGTCTCAGACCGAAATGTGCTGGGTGGCGGCGTGGAGGAAAATGCCCGCTTCATCAGGAAGGTTGGCAAAGGCGACGGTCAGATCGCGGCCATGATGGGACTTCATGCCTCGTTCACGATCTCTGATGAAACGCTGGAAAAATGCGTAGGCATCGCGAAAGACGCGGGCGTCGGATGTCATGTCCACGTGGCGGAAGACCTCGCTGATAGAGAAGATTCGCTCAAGAAGTATGGAATGCCCGTTGTTCACCGTTTGGATAAGATGGGTGCGTCGGGTGAGAAATGCCTTTTCATCCACTGTGTCCACATCGACGAATCGGAAATGGACATTATTGCCGCCACGAAGACAGCTGTGGTTCACAACCCTGAGTCAAATATGAACAATGCCGTCGGTGTTACCAGGCTTTTCGATCTCCTGAAGCGAAATATCCTCGTTGGCCTTGGCACGGACGGCATGTCCTCGGATATGCTTGCGCAGATGAGATGCGCCTATTTGCTTCATCGCCTCGCCAATCACGATCCGCGCGTCGCGTTCATGGAAGCACCGAAGCTTCTGCTCGAAAACAACGCCGATATTGTCGAACGTCAGTTTGGGATCCGTTTGGGGGAACTTGCCAAAGGTCGCCCCGCCGATATGGCCATTCTGGACTACCAGCCGCCGACAGTCCTCGATGAAAACAACTTCCTCGGTCATCTGATCTTTGGCCTCGTGGACGCCACCGTGGACACAACTGTCTGCCGGGGCCAGATCCTCATGCAGGGTAAAAAGATCCTCTCGATGGACGAGGAGCGAATCGCTGCACGTTCACGCGAGCTTGCGCCCAAAATGTGGAAGAGGCTGGCAGAGCTGTAGACCAATCCCGATCTTTGTCTTAAACAAAACTGTCCCCGAGCCGGGGACAGTTTTATTTGGCAAGAAAACCTATCGGGCTGAGTTCATGAGGATGATCTAATTGAGGCGCTCAGCCGATATTTGCGACTTCTTCGTATTCGCAATGATCTCATCCAGGCGCGGATGCTTGCACAGGAAACAATAGCCGAAGGGCAACGCATAGGAACAGGTGCTCGGTCCTTGTTTCAGGCATTCCGCCATATCCTCAATACCAATCTCCAGGACGCGGCAATTCTGAATACCCCGTAAAGGTCTGACGGGTGCTTTTGTTGCAGGTTTGTTCATCGTAGCTCTCTCCATTTCCAGGATTAATGCTGCTTTGGCGAAGAAGCTAATCCCAGTATATAGAGAATATTGGATGGCTTCAAGATGATTATGTCACAATCATGCTGGATAAAATTCCTCAGAATTCATCCAGACATGTATGGATATTGCTCACCACTATCATTAATACCTGATTCTACATTCAGGTATAATGACTATTATCATCAAGTTTGATTACTAACTCAAGTGCAGAGCGTTCTGCCACCATCGCGCAAACTGGAGGATGATTTCCCGTGGAAAGAGTAGCCTTATACCTGCAAGACTCTCACGATCTTCGAGATGGACTCGATTATGTCCGTTATGCTGAGCAGCGTGGCTTCGAAGCTGTCTGGCAGGCCGAATCACGATTGGTCCGCGATGCGATTGTGCCAATGGCCGCCTATGCCGCCGTCACCGAACGGATCAAGGTCGGCTCAGGCGTGATCAATAACTGGACGCGCAATATTGGCCTGCTGGCTGCCACTTTCCTTACGCTCGATGATCTCGCACCCAATCGAGTCATTTGCGGCATTGGCGCCTGGTGGGACCCGCTTGCCAGCAACGTCGGCATCAAACGTCACAAGCAGTTGACCGCCATGCGTGAGACAGTCGATGTCATGCGGCGTCTGCTGAACATGGAACGGGTTACTTTTCACGGAGAATTCCATCAGGTAGAAGGCATCGAATTGGATGTGGTTCATGGCCGCCGCGAGCCGCGCAACATCCCGATCATGATCGGTGCGACGGGTGATCAAATGATGGAACTTACCGGGGAGATTGCAGACGGTGTCGTGATGAATTACTGCGTCCCACCGGAATATAATGATAAGGCCCTCGAGCTGCTTGATAAAGGCCTGAAAAAATCTGGCCGCAGGATGGAGGACTTCGACCGCCCGCAATTGATCGTCTGCTCAGTGGATGAGAGTCACGACCAGGCCATTGATTACACCAAGGAATTGCTTTGTCAGTACCTTGCTCAGCAGCCTCACATTGCCAAAGCCTCCGGCGTCTCGCAGGAAGTGATTCAACAGATCCAATCCATCCTCGGCTGGCCCGCCACCAAAGAGCAGATCAACAAGGCCAAGCACCTCGTTCCTGATGAACTGGTGGATAAAATCACTGCCTCAGGCACACCCGCCGAGGCCCGCGCCAAAGTGGAGGAATACAAGAAGCGTGGCTGCACCTGCCCCATCCTTTATCCCGTTGGTGGCAACTTCAATCTGCTGATCGATACATTTGCGCAGAATTGAAAGGTGACAGTCACCTCCAAAAGTGACTGTCACCGATTTTATGTGAGCCACGTCATATTGACGTGGCTTTTTGCTTGGACTATCCTTCCTGCAATAGACCGACCAGTCGGTCTACTCCTATGACAGACACTTCCCTGGATCCGGCACACGAAACACGCTCACGCATCCTCGAAGCTGCGGTTTCTGTCTTTGCCAGCAAGGGCTACCACGACACGAAGGTCGATGACATCGTCGCCGAGTCGAAAACGTCCAAGGGCTCGTTTTATTTCTATTTCCCCAGCAAGCAGGACATTTTCCTGGCGCTGGTGGATACCTTCGCCGACCTGCTGGAATCTCAACTTCGAAACCGCATCGCTTCTGAGGCTTCAGGGGTGGCGCGCGTTGATTTGGCTTTACGCGTCTGTTTGGAGACCTTCGGGCAATACCGCGGACTGGCGAAGATCGCGCTGGTCCAGGCCACAGGGCTGGGACTCGCATTCGAGGAAAAGCGCCGCGCGGTGAACGACCGATTTATCCACATCATCAAACAAAACCTGGATGATGCCATTGCCGATGGAAGTATTCAGCCGACGGATACAGAGGTCATCGCCTGTGCGTGGATGGGCGCGCTGAACGAGATTGTGCTGCGATGGGTGTACACGGGACAGCCCGATCCCATCCGCTCGTTGCGTGTCTTGAGAAGGACGCTCTTACAAAGCATCGGCGTGGCACAAGAGCGAATTCAGGAATTTGAAGATACTTCGCGCTGAGCGGTGCGCAGCGAAGTCGAAGCGCGGGCAACGTGGAAAGATTTGGCTTGCTTGAAAACCGCCCTTCGACTGCCTTCCTTGCTGTGCTGGTCGCTCCCTCAGGGCGAAAACGAGGAGATATATTTCATGAAAGTCCGCGTTCCCTTATCACTCGTCTTGCTGTTCGCTGTTTTTCTCGCAGCTTGCGCGCCCTCCGTCCCTGCAACGGAAACAGCCGCGCAGGTCCAGAATGAAGCGAGGACGTTGAAAATTGCCGTCCTGCCCATTATTGACACGCTTCCGATGTACGTTGCCGAAGCTGAAAGCCTATTTGAAAAGCATGGCATCAAGGTTGATTTTGTCCCGGTTGCATCCGCGCCGGAGCGTGATCAGTTGCTCGCTGCCGGTCAGGCTGATGGAGCTGTCAATGAAACGTTGGCAGTCATGCTATTCAACAAGAACGCGGTCCAAATGCAGGCTGTCCGTTACGCGCTGAGGCCAACGAAAGAGTCGGGGCACTTTTTTATCCTGGCTTCAGGCCAGAGCGGCATCACGGATGCGCAGGGACTCAAGGGCGTTGAGATCGGCGTATCGCAGGGAACTGTGATCGAATACGTGACGGAGCGGCTGCTGCAAGCCGAAGGGCTGGCGAAGGACGAGATCAAGACCATCGCCGTGCCGAAGATCCCCGACCGCATGGCTTTGCTGGCCTCTGGCGAACTCAAAGCTGGTGTGCTGCCCGACCCGCTCGCGTCGCTCGCAGTTTCACAGGGCGCGGTGGTTGTGCTCGACGACTCAACTCATCCTGAATACGGTTTCAGCGTGATCTCGTTCCGCAAAGACACAATTGACACCAAACCCGAGGCAGTTAAAGCATTCCTCGCTGCAATTGAGGACGCCACAGCACTCATCAACAACGATTCTTCGAAATATAGGGACCTGCTCAGCGACAAGGGACTAGTCCCGCTGCCTTTGCTGGAAACATTCAAAGTGCCGCAATTCCCCGCGGCCGGTGTTCCCTCTCAAGAAGAATGGACTGATGCCCTGAATTGGGCTAAAGCCAAGGGAATGTTGACTAATGATGTTTCGTACGCAGACTCGGTCAATGGAACGCTGCTACCTTAGCTGATAGTCTCGGTGGTCGAGTGGCCCGAAGCGTTCTCTGCTGAGGGCGTATCGAGACCACACATTGCATTCGAAATCAAATTTTGGTTGAACCTCTTGGTCTCGATACGGGCTGGGAAAAATACCCAGCCCTACTCGACCAACAATGCGCTTATGATCGAAATCAACTCTCTCACCTTCGCCTATCCTCATACCTCACCGCTCTTCGAGAATTTCACTTTGAACATCTCACGCGGCGAGACGTGGGCGATTCTTGGTCCATCGGGCTGCGGCAAGACAACATTACTCTATTTGCTTGCCGGGCTGCGGCAGCCGAGTGCAGGTGAGATCAAAATTGACGGGGAGCTGCTCACACGCCCTCGTCCGCACAGTGGACTCATCCTACAAGATTACGGACTGCTCCCGTGGTCGACTGTTCGTGAAAATGTGGATCTGGGATTGCGCGTCCGTAAGTTTTATGGGCCAGACGGAACACACACACCGGAGAATTATCTGCCGAAACAAAATGTGGAACACTGGCTGGAGAGACTCGGCATTCGGGAAGTTGCAGGGAAATTCCCCTCTCAAATCTCAGGTGGACAGCGTCAGCGCACGGCGATCGCGCGCACTCTTGCACTTGAACCTGATCTGCTTTTGATGGATGAACCGTTCTCATCGCTGGATGCTCTGACTCGCGAGGACCTGCAAAACCTGACTTTGAGCTTATGCGCTGAGCAAAATTTGACCTTGGTCATTGTCACGCATTCTATTGAAGAAGCTGCAGCGCTGGGGAAAAAGGTTCTCTTGCTGGGCGGTGCTCCGAATCAAACACCAAAAGTATTTGAGAATCCTAACGCGGGCCAAGCCGGACATCGGAGCAGCCAGGAATACCATGAGCTGTGCAATTCATTGTGGGAGGAGATGCAGACACCCTCACCCCAGCCCACCCTCAATGAGCGAGGGAGTACACAATGAAACGGCGCGATGTGCTTCTCTCCGCCATGGGACTTGTCATCGTTTGGCAAATTGCTGCGATGCTGATGAACCGCCCCATTCTACCGGCACCGGGGGAAGTCTTTGTCGTCTTCTTTCAGGAACTGGGCAAGGGACTTTTGATTCATTTTGGAGTCAGTCTGTGGCGCGTCACGGCAGGGATGCTGCTCTCCATTTTGGTCGCGGCTCCTGCCGGGCTGGCGATCGGTGGATCAGCCAGCGTGAACCGCCTGCTTTCTCCCATCATTTATCTGCTGTACCCTATTCCAAAGGTTGTCTTCGTGCCCGTCGTTTTGCTCTTCTTAGGAATCGGCGATACAGCGAAAATCACGCTCATCTTTTTGATTCTATTCTTTCAAATCGTGGTGCTTGTCCGTGATCAGGCCGTTGGAATCCCACCGCAATTGCTTCAAAGCCTGCGCAGTCTGGGCGCAGGACGACGCGCACTATTCCGCTTTGTGTATCTGCCGGCCAGTCTGCCAGCCATTCTGACCGCGTTGCGCCAGTCCATTGGCACGGCGGTAGCGGTGCTGTACATTTCTGAATTGTTCGCGACGAGGTATGGCCTGGGATACTACATTTACTACCAAGGCAGCACGCTCTTCAACTATCCTGCCATGTACGCGGGCGTATTGGCAATGAGCCTGTTAGGGCTTGGAATGTACTTTGGAGTGGATTGGCTGGAACGGAAGTGGTGCAGGTGGAAGTTTGTGAGCTAGCAACGTCATTGCTTCGGGCTACGCCCTCGCAATGACGTTATGCAAGCCAGATCCCTATCAGAAACAACAGACTATAAACCAGCGCAGTCTGTCCTGTTCCGGCCAGTGCAGCATTGAGTGGACGACCTTTTTGCGTAAAGACTGTCCGTGTGGCTTTGGCCGCAATGGGGAGAGAAAGCCATGAAAGCAGTGAAGTAACAGGAACCATTTTCGCCAGTCCCAGCACAGGCAGAATCAAATATGCAATGGCCATGCACAAAATGTATTCAATCTTCGCACCGCGCTCGCCCAACATCACAGCCAGCGTGTGTTTGCCAGCAGCGCGGTCATTGTCGATGTCCCTCAAATTATTGACCACTAGAATCGCAGTAATGATCAAACCTACAGGCGCGGACATCCACCACGCTGCGGTACTGACCGAGCCAACCTGCACAAAGTACGTCCCTGCCACGGCAGCCACGCCAAAGAAGAGAAAGACAAAAAGGTCCCCAAGTCCGTAATAGCCGAGAGGAAATGGTCCCCCTGTATAAGCAATTGCAGAAACGATCGCGGCAAGACCAATCAAAATAACGACCCAGCCACGGACGTAGGCAAGATAAAGCCCGCATAATGCGGCCAGCCCAAAGATGACCCACATAGCTTGCTTGACCTGGGATGGGGCAAGCAATTTGGCCTGCGTCACACGCAATGGACCATGGCGTTCTGCCGTATCCGCACCGCGCTCAAAATCATAGACATCATTGGCCACGTTACTGCCAATTTGCAGAAGCAGGGCTACGAGCAAAGCTGCAAGCGCGGGAAACAACTGAAATGAACCGTCTCTCCATGCAAGAGCGCTGCCCATCACTACACCGGATGCAGCTGCGGGCAAGGTACGAGGTCGGATCGCCAGCCACCAGATTCGAAAGAGAGAGGGTTTTTCTTGAGCAATCATTGTCGCATCTTCCAAAGTAGGTCACGTCTAAGACGTGACCTACAACGAGAGCCAGTATAACATGCGTTTATAATCAGGCGATATTTGAGGAGAAGCATGGCCCATCTCACCGGAAAAGAACGTGCGGAATATGTCCAATCCATGTTTGCGAAGATTGCGCATCGGTATGATCTGATGAACCGACTGATGACCGGCGGACAGGATGTGCGCTGGCGGAGGGAAGTGATTCAGCGCGCACATTTGAGACCCAACGCTTCATTACTGGATCTGGGGACGGGCACCGGTGATCTGGCACGTGAGGCCCTATATCAGGAGCCAAGGGCCAAAGTTACAGCTGCAGACTTTACGGTTGAGATGATGCGTGTGGGGAAGCAAAATGGGAACCTGCGATGGTCCGCCGCGGATGCACTCCACCTACCGTTCAAAGATAAGACTTTCGATGCCGTGGTCTCCGGTTTCGTCATGCGCAATGTGACCGATGTGCAACGAGCCTTGAAAGAACAATTCCGCGCGCTCAAACCCGGTGGCAAAATCATCATTTTAGATACGACACGCCCGAAGAAAAACATCCTGTCCCCGTTTATCTGGCTTCACATGCACATCGTCATTCCCACCGTGGGCGGATTACTTTCCGGAACGCGCGATGCCTACAACTATCTTCCTGACTCCACCGAAGGATTTCTCACCGCAGAACAGCTCGCATCACGGATGATCGCAGCAGGATTTCGCAAGGTCGACTTCAAACGTCTGATGTTCGGCACCATTGCAATTCATTGGGGAGAGAGATAATTCGTTCTGAGCGTAGTCGAAGGACGGGTTTCAAGGAAACTATCATTTCCAAGCAACCTCCGCGCTTCGACTGCGCTCAGAGTGCCCCGATGCCTTTTCGGGGGCGCGAATAAACCTCTGGGTTCACACAATTCGGCAATCGTTCCCCTTTCAAACCAGCCACCAAATTTTCTGCTGCCAAATAGGACATCATATCCCGCGTGTGGTGGCTGGCGCTCCCAAGATGGGGGACGATCAGGCAGTTATCCAATTCCAGCAAGGTACTGTCCATTGGCAGTGGCTCGGGGTCGGTGACATCCAGTGCGGCGGCGAAAATTGTCTGTGCTCTCAGCGCGTCATATAACGCGGACTGATCCACCACTCCCCCGCGCGAAGTATTGACCAAAATCGCGTTCGATTTCATCTTTACAAGGAATCCTGCATTGACCAAATGCCTTGTCTCAGATGTCAGTGGGACATGAACAGAGACAAAATCTGATTCCTGCAAAAGGGTATCCAGGTCCACAGGTTGCGCCCCATAAGCGGCTTTGGCTGATGGATCGTGGAAAAGCACACGCAAGTCAAATCCCTGGGCGCGCTTCGCAACCGCCGAACCAATCCGTCCAAACCCCACGATTCCCAGCGTCGCCCCGACAAAGTCCTTGCCGAGCAATAACTGAGGATGCCATGTTTTCCATTTGCCATCACGCACATATTTCTCACCCTCCACTACGCGGCGAGCGACAGCGAAGAGTAGAGCAAAGGCCATATCTGCAGTGGCGTCTGTCAGAACACCGGGCGTGTTACCAATGGGAATGCCGCGCGCAGTGGCAGCCGTTACATCAATGTGATCCACACCGACAGACATGCTGCTGATGACTTTGAGCTGTGAGCCGGCCGCGTCCATCAGTTCTGCGTCAATCCGTTCGGTCAGCAGGCAGAGAAGTCCGTCTACGCCGCGGGCGCGCTGGAGCAACTCATCACGCGATGGAGGCATTTCATCGGGCCAAATATCAAGGTGAGGGTAGTTTTCTTTGACGAGAGCCAACCCTTTGTCAGGAATGATGCGTGTGATGAAGATGCGGGGATATGTCATGCGCGGATACTCTGCCTACGCAGAGTATAATCCCGCGTATGCCCAAAATCAAACAACCCAATTCACGTCATTGTTTTGTGTGCGGCCTTGAGAATCCCGTCGGCCTGCATTTGCATATCTATGAGACCGAGCCAGGCGTCATCGAAACATCCTACACTGCGCCGAATCATTTTCAGGGTTACCCGGGCGTCCTGCACGGTGGAATCGTCGCGGCGATTCTCGATGAGATCAGCGGGCGGGCGCAAATGGGAAACGCAGAGACGCCACGTTTTATGTTCACCGGAAAACTCGAAGTGAAGTATCGCAGGAACGTGCCTGTAGGTCAGCCATTGAAGATCGTCGGCAAGGCAGGAAGAGTACGGCCGCGGTTCGTGGAGGCGTGGGCCGGAATTTACGATGAGAGCGGGGATCTGCTCGCGGAGGCGAACGCGATCCACATCAACGTCCCTGAGGATCAATTCGATCTCTCGAAGCTGGATGAATTGGGATGGAAAGTTTATCCCGAGGAGGACGCTGGGTATAATTGAGCCCAGGAGCCAACATGATTCGCGAATATCACCGACCCCAAACGCTCGACGAAGCGCTGACACTTTTGACCCGACCAAACACCGTCCCTCTCGGCGGAGGGTCGCTTCTCTCTGCGTGGACAACAGATTCCATTTCTGTAGTGGACCTGCAATCCCTTGGCCTGAACACCATCAAAAAGCAAGGCAACAATTTGGAAATTGGCGCAACGACTACGCTTCAACAATTGCTTGAAGATGACAATTGTCCAGAGGCGTTGAAGTCCGCGTTGAAACTCGAGGCGCCATTGAATTTGCGTAACTCCGCTACCGTGGCAGGGACGCTGGTCGCCTGCGATGGGCGTTCTACATTCGCGACAATGATGCTGGCATTAGATACAAAAATCCAGCAGACGATATTCGACAATTCGAAAATCGATTCTCGAATATTGAATATCGGGGATTTCCTTCCTTTACGCCAGAGCGGACTTATCACATCAATTCAAATCCCCGTTAACATAAAACTCGCCTTTGAATATGTCTCTCGCACGCCCGCGGACAAGCCCATCGTCTGCGCCGCGCTGGCGCAGTGGAATTCAGGTCGCACACGGCTGGCTTTGGGGGGCTACGGCAAAAGCCCCATGCTCGCCATGGATGGCACCGAAGCGGAAGGTCTAGATGCATCGACTTCGGACTTCGTTCTTCGCTCCGCGCAGGCTGCGGCCCGTAACGCCTTCCACGAAGCGACAGATGAATGGGCCAGCGCAGAATACCGAAGTGATGTCGCCGCGACGCTGGCGAAGAGGTGTGTGGAATCGTTTTTATAACGCTTTTTGAGTGATTCTCGATTCCGAATTCTCCATGACAAATCTAAATTACTACAAAGTACTGCGGCTTTCACCAACTGCCACGCCCAAAGAGGTTCAGAAAGCATTTATTGAACTTTCGATTCTCTTCGATGACAGCAAGGATTCCCTCACACAAGAGATTATGGAAATCATTCGAGAGGCGTTTTCTGTTCTTCGAGAACCCGACACACGCGCTAGATATGATCTTCAAAGCATGATCACAAGAACAAATGATGAGCAAAATACTGAATTCACAGATGCAGAAAAGATCATCTATTCTTGGCAGATGAATTACAGCGTCGAAGAGCAAGAGTATATCGATAAGATACATTTCATAAATCGGATAGTAAAAATAATCATTTCAATTGGGGCACTGATATTCTTATGGTTGGTAATTACTAACCGAATTGATATTGCATTCCTGGTAGTGTTTGCTTTGTTTTTTACTAGTGTAATCCTTCGATCAATTTACATCATCAAGAACCCACCTCCACCACCGGAAGTTTGGGGAGTCCAATAGCCTTGTCTGACCTCCCCCTCAACCAAATCCTCCCCGGCAACTGTATCGAGATTCTCAATGCCCTCCCTGAGAACTCGGTGGATTTGGTATTTGCGGACCCGCCCTACAACCTCCAGCTGCAAAATGACCTCTACCGCCCCAACCTCACCAAAGTGGATGCGGTGGACAACGGCTGGGACAAATTTGCGAATTTCGAGGAGTATGACAAGTTTACGCGAGAGTGGCTGTCCGCTTGCAGACGAGTGCTGAAGGATACCGGCACGATCTGGGTCATTGGGACCTATCACAACATCTTCCGCGTTGGCGCGATCATGCAGGATTTGGGATTCTGGATTTTGAATGACGTGATCTTTATCAAGTCCAATCCAATGCCGAATTTTCGTGGTGTGCGGTTTACCAACGCGCATGAGACATTGATCTGGGCACAGAAAAAGAAAGGTGCAAAATACACATTCAATCATAAGAATATGAAAGCATTGAACGATGATCTGCAAATGCGCTCGGACTGGTGGTATCTGCCGCTGGCAACGGGCAAGGAGCGGATCAAATCCAACGGTACAAAAGCTCATCCAACACAGAAGCCTGAAGCTCTGCTCTACAGGGTGATTTTGTCTGCGTCGAAGCCGGGAGATGTGATCCTGGATCCATTCTTTGGCAGCGGCACCACTGGCGCAGTTGCCAAAAGACTCGGACGAAACTGGATCGGCATTGAAAAAGACAAGAAATATATCAGGGTCGCCCAGAAACGAATCAATGCGGCAATGCCAACAGAGGAATCGAGCCTTGATGTGCCTACACGCAGGGCGGACCGTATTCCTTTTGGCGCATTGATTGAAAGTGGCCTGCTCATGCCCGGTCAGTCTCTGTATTTTGCAAAGACGGGAAAGTCCGCGAAAGTGCTGGCGAACGGTCATATCCGCTGTGGAAATGTCACCGGCTCCATCCACGCAGTCGCGACTGAACTTTGCAACGGCGCGCCAGCCAACGGATGGAGTCTTTGGTATTACAAAGACGATCGCGGAGGAAAACACGCGATCGATGAGTTGCGTGAGAAAATCAGAAATAAGGCTCCTTCGTCTTGAGCGGAGCCTATCGAACTAGGAGACCAACATGTCGCGATCTTTTACTTTGGTACGAGAAGAAAATATCCCCGAACTGAACGCTGTTGCAAAACTTTACACTCACAAACGAACCGGCGCGCGCCTGCTTTCCATCATCAATGAGGACGAGAACAAGGTCTTTAGCATTAACTTCCGCACCACGCCAAAGGATTCAACCGGCGTCGCCCACATCCTCGAACATTCGGTGCTCGGCGGCTCAAAGAAGTATCCCGTCAAAGAGCCGTTTATGGAATTGCTGAAGGGTTCACTGGCGACCTTCGTCAATGCGATGACATTTCCTGACAAGACCTGCTATCCAGTGGCAAGTCAGAATCTTCAGGATTTCTATAACCTGATCGACGTGTACATGGACGCGGTTTTGAATCCGCTGATCATGGAACAAACCTTTATGCAGGAGGGCTGGCATTATGAAGTCAACAATCCATCTGAGCCTATAGTATATAAAGGTGTGGTCTTCAACGAGATGAAGGGCGCGTATTCCTCGCCGGATGGCGTGCTCGAGACGCGCGTTATCAACTCACTTTTCCCGAAACACGTCTATGGCGTGGAATCCGGTGGTGACCCGCGCGATATCCCTGACCTTACCTACGAGAACTTCAAGAACTTTTGGGAAACGTACTATCATCCGTCGAATGCGTTCATTTTCTTTTATGGCAACGACGATCCCGATCAGCGCCTCAAAATGATGGAAGGCTATCTAAAGCCGTATAAGAAGCGCAGGGTCAAATCGGCCGTGCCGCTTGCGAAACCACTCAAGCGGCCAAAGAAAGTTGAGTTTGCCTACGACGCGGGCAACGAAGAAAACCTTGACAACAAGCATTACCTCGTCGTGAACTGGAAACTGCCCGACACATCTGATCCCGTCCTCAACTACAGCTTCCGCATTCTCAGCAACATCCTGATCGGCACGCCTGCCTCCCCACTCAAAAAGGCCCTGCTTGATTCAGGGCTCGGCGAGGACCTGGCTGGCATCGGCATGGAAAGCGACCTCCGCGAGATCATCTTCTCCACGGGTCTCAAAGGCACGCGTGCCCGTCAGGCAAAGAAGATCGAAAAGTTGATTTTCGACACTCTCGAGTCGCTGGCCCGCGAGGGGATTGATCCCGATATGATCGCGTCGTCCATGAACACCGTCGAGTTTCGTCTGCGCGAGAACAATACAGCATCCTTCCCGCGCGGGATTGCCCTCATGCTGCGCGCCCTCACCACCTGGCTGCACGACGAAGATCCATTCAAGATGTTGGGTTTTGAAAACTCGCTGAACGAGATCAAAGCGCGCCTGACGGCCGATCCACGTTACTTTGAGAATTTGATTCAGACTCACCTGTTGGATAATGTCCACCGTACAACATTGCGCCTCAAACCGGACCCGGAGCTGGGTCGCCGTTTTGATGAAGAGGAGAAGGCCCGGCTCGCCAGGGTCCGCGAAATGTTCAGTCACGAGGACATGTCTCGTTTGGCGGAAGAGACCAGGAAACTTAAGGAAATGCAGGAGACCCCAAACTCGCCAGAAGCCCTGGGGACACTTCCGGTTTTGAAGCGGGAAGATCTTGAAAAGAAAAGTAATAGCATCCCGATTGAAGAGATGGAATTGCAGGGAACAAAAATTCTGTATCACGATCTCTTCACAAATGGGATTGTCTACTTCGATCTGGGATTCGACCTTCACGCACTGCCGAAAGAACTCATCCCGCTGATGGAAATCTTCGGGCGCGCGCTGTTCGAGATGGGTACCGAAACTGAAGACTATGTGAAGCTCTCGCAGCGGATCGGGAAAAGCACAGGCGGAATCTATGCCGATGCGGTCAGTGTATCCGCCCTCGGGTCCCGCGCGAACGTGGCAAAGCTGTTCATACGGGGAAAGGCGACAGCCGCCCAGTCTGCCAGGCTGCTGAGCATCATCGAGGATGTCCTCCTCAGAACGAAGTTCGATAACCGCGAACGACTCAAACAAATGGTGCTCGAAGAAAAAGCCGGTCTCGAATCTGGGCTGGTGCCGGGCGGACATGGCTTTGTGAACATGCGTCTGCACGCGCAGTTTAGCGAGTCGGGTTGGGTAAATGACCAGATGAAGGGAATTGGCTACCTGTTCGCGCTGCGCGAACTGGCGCATGACATCGACAAGAATTGGAAGTCGGTGTTGAAGAAGCTGGAGACGATTCGTGAGATGCTTATTAACCGCAAAGCCGCGCTGGTCAATGTGACCCTGGACGCAGAAAATTGGAAAACATTCAAGTCACAACTGGAGTTCTTCCTCACGGCTCTGCCTTCAAACGATGTCCGACTTGCACCCTTTAACGTTGAGCCTTCCCCCCAAAAAGAAGGCCTGACCATCCCGGCGCAGGTCAACTACGTTGGCAAAGGGGCGAACCTGTATGACCTTGGTTACAAGTACGATGGCTCTGCCGATGTGATTCTCGGATATTTGCGGACATCTTATCTGTGGGAGAAGATCCGCGTGCTCGGCGGCGCATACGGTGCGTTTGTACAATTCGATGATCGCTCGGGCGTGTTGACATTCCTTTCGTATCGCGATCCAAATGTGTCAGCAACGATCGAGAACTACGATAAAGCCGCGGACTTCCTGAAAGGACTCGATGCCACGCGGTTATCTGACAACGAGTTGACCAAAGCCATCATTGGCGCGATCGGCGATCTGGACGCGTACCAACTGCCCGATGCAAAAGGCTACACGTCCATGATGCGTTATCTTACCGGCCGCACAGATGAGATGCGTCAGAAAATCCGCGACGAAGTACTTTCCACCAACGGCGAGGATTTCATTGCCTTTGGCGAAGTCCTGGAGAAGGTTGCGCAGTCGGAGGCAGTCGAGGTGATGGGCTCGCAGAGCGCGATCGAGAATGCAAATCTGGGATTGAAGGTTACCAAAGTACTTTAGGTTCAAATCATGTCATTCTGGAGCGCAGCGACGAAGAATCCAAGATTGCGGAGTGCTTGCCGTTAATGGGATTCTTCGCTCCCCGCAAAGCGGGTTGTTCAGAATGACACATCAAGATAGCAATCAAATCTATTCAATCAGGTGTTTTCATGAAGTTTCAACTCACTATCAACGCAGGACAGCACGAAATTGACTGCGCACCGTCGGAAACGCTTCTCTCCGCCGTGCGCAGACTTGGCTTCTACGGCGTCAAGTTTGGCGATGAGCAGGGACTTTCCGGCTCAGACACGGTTTTGCTGGATGGCAAGCCTGTCAACGCCGGGTCCCTGCTGGCGGCGCAGGCCGAGGGACATAGCATCGTCACCATTGAGGGGTTAGGAGAACATCCAGATCAAGGTTGGAAGAAGACAGGCGGCCTTCATCCGCTGCAGCAGGCATTTGTCGAGACAGGCGCAATCCAATGCGGATACTGCACACCGGCACAAATCCTTGCCGCAAAGACACTCCTGGACAAGAACCCGAATCCCACCGAGGAAGAGGTGCGCGAGGCCATTTCTGGCGTGCTTTGTCGCTGTACGGGTTACTTGAAACCTGTTCAAGCAGTCTTGCGTGCCGCGGCGATCATGCGCGGCGATGAACCGGTCGACTGGGGAGAGGCAGTCAACTGGGACTTTGGGACTCCTCCTGAAGGGGGGCAAAAGCCGTCCGCTTCGCCCGACGAGCAGTTTGCGAACCTTATGACCAAGCCGAAGGTCGTACTCACCCAGCAAACAAAGGCGTTTCAGACGGTTGGCAAGCCCGGGATCAAAGTGGACGCGATTAAGTTGGTGCAAGGCAAGCCTGCATTCACGGCAGACATCGAAAAGCGCGGCATGTTGGTGGCGAAAGTTTTGCACTCGCCGCATGCCCATGCACGTATCAAAAAGATCGACGCCGGCAAAGCCAGGGAGCTGCCCGGCGTCGCGGCAGTGTTGACCTGGCAGGATATTCCGCGTGTGGTCTATTCCACCGCGGGGCAATCCGACCCGATTCCCGGGCCGCTGGATACGTTCTCACTGGATCACAAGGTCCGCTTTGTTGGAGACCGCGTCGCGTTTGTAGCTGCTGAAACGGCGGAGATTGCCGAAAAAGCGCTCAGCCTGATCGAGGTCGAGTATGAACCGCTGCCTGCGATTCTGGATAAGGCCGAGGCGATGAAGCCGGACGCGGTGCGAATCCATGATGAGCCGGAATACGTCAATTTCGCAGATTCGCACCCGGAGAAAAATCTGGCGGCGGAAATCCGCATTGACATTGGGGATGTCGAAAAGGGTTTCCAGGAGGCCGACCATATCTTCGAAGCGACCTACGAAGTCCCAAAAGTGCAGCAGGCACACATCGAGCCGCATGTGGTCGTGACCTATTGGGACGAAGACGACCGCCTCGTGATCCGGACCTCGACTCAGGTCCCGTTTCATGTGAGGCGGATGCTTGCCCCGGTTTTAGCCTTGCCCGTGAAGCGCATCCGCGTGATCAAACCGCGCATTGGCGGAGGCTTCGGCGGCAAGCAGGAAGTGTTGATGGAGGATGTGGCCGCCCACTTGACAATTGCCACGAAGCGGCCCGTGATTTACGAATACACGCGGGAAGAGGAATTTATTGCGGCGCGCTCGCGCCATCCCATGCGCGTGAAGATGAAGACCGGCGTGAAGAACGACGGCACGATCACTGCGAACGAAATGTATGCGCTGTCCGATACTGGTGCCTATGGCTGTCACGCGCTGACCGTGACCGGCAACACGGGACACAAATCCATGGCGCTGTATGTGGGCGACGGCGAATATCGCAAAGCGCCGAATATCCGTTTTTACGCGGATATTGTCTACACCAACACTCCGCCCGCGGGCGCATTCCGTGGATACGGCGTGCCACAGGGATACTGGCCGCTTGACCGGCACATGGAAAAGATCGCACGCGCGCTGAATCTCGACCCGATTGAGTTCCGTCTGAAAAACGCGATCCGTCCCGGTGAGTACCATCCATTTTCCACCGCGTGGAACGAGGGCCGCGAACCGCGACCGGAAATTATTCACACGGTTGGTCTGGAACAGTGTGTGGTGCAGGGAAAAGCCGCGATCGACTGGGATTCAAAATTCGGAAATGAAGATTGGCACGCTGGCCCTTGGACTGCGCCCCTACGGGGCTCCGCTCAGGGCGAATCACATTTACGAAAAGGTATCGGGGTGGCGATGGTCATGCAAGGGACAGCCATCCCCTACCTCGACATGGGTGGTGCCTCGATCAAGATGAACGACGATGGATCTTTCAATCTGCTCGTTGGCGCCACAGATTTGGGGACTGGCTCGGATACAGTACTGGCACAGATGGCCGCTGAAGTTCTGGGTGTGCCGGTGGAAGATATGATTACCTATTCGTCTGACACAGATTTCACGCCGTTCGACAAGGGCGCCTACGCATCTTCAACCACGTATATTTCAGGAACTGCCGCGACAAATGCCGCAAAGATCGTGGCCGAGAGAATCAAGATCCGCGCAGCGCACATGCTTGGGCTGGCGGCATCCGAAGCATCAAATATTCGACTATCGGATCGCAAAGCAATTGCCCCCAACGGTGAAAGCGTTACTCTTGCGGAAATAGCCTTGAACGCTCTGCACAAAGAGAATCAGGAGCAGATCATGGGCGTCGCGTCGTATGTCTCGCCCGTATCGCCGCCGCCATTTGCCGCGCAATTCGCCGAAGTAACGGTGGATACAGAAACCGGCGCGGTAACGGTGGACAAGCTCGTGATGGCAGTTGATTCGGGCGTCATTGTGAATCCGCTCACGGCCTCCGGTCAAATCGAAGGCGGGATGACTCAAGCCCTTGGTTACGCGGTCTGTGAAGAAATGCGCTATGACGACAAGGGCAATGCCATCGAACGCGACCTGGATCGATATCACATCTTCCGCGCAGATGAAATGCCTGAACTCGAAACGATCTTCGTCGAGACCTTCGAGCCAAGCCATCCGTTTGGCGTGAAGGCTGTGGCAGAGATCCCGATGGACGGCGTTGCACCCGCTGTGGGCAATGCAATATTCGACGCTGTTGGCGCAAATATTGACGAGAATCCCGTTACACCCGAGAAAGTCTGGAAGGCCCTCAAAGCACAACGGTAGGGAATTCGCGGATGGAGATCTATGCCAAACAAAATCTTCGTGATCGGACACGTCAACCCCGATACGGACTCCATCGCCTCGGCGATGGGTTATGCGTGGCTCCTGCGTGAGCGCGACGGGCTCGAAACGGTTGCGGCACGCGCCGGCGCGATCAACCCGCAGACCTCATGGGTGCTGAAGCGCCTTGAACTTGAGGCGCCTTTTCTCCTCAGCGATGCATCGCCCCGTTTCGAATCCGTCATGATACGGCTCGACAGCATTCGTCCCGAAGCCCAGCTCGGTGCAGCCTGGACTCTCGCAGCTCGCACCGGCGGACTTGCCCCCGTTGTAGGTAATGACGGCAAGCCATTTGGCCTCATCAACGGTCTCAGCCTCTTCAAGTACTTTAGTGAGGTCCTTGGCCCCCGCCCTGGCGATACGACCGTGCGCGAGATGATGTCAGCGCAATGCAGGGAGGCTGCCGATACCGATGTTCCGTGCTACGCGGCCAACGCGCACATCCGTGATTCGCTCAACCGCATCCTGCGCGATGAACACGATGATTACTGGGTAGTGGACGACGGCGGACTCTATCTCGGGATTGCCCGTCAACGTGATATCCTCAATCCGCCGCGTCTCCAAATCATCCTGGTGGACCACAACGAACCACGCCAGGCCATCGCGGCACTTGAAGAAGCCGAACTGCTCGAAATTCTGGATCATCACCGGCTTGGCAATCCGCATACGCATACCCCCATCCGCTTTACTGTAGACATCGTGGGCTCAACATCTACTCTAGTTTCCGAACAGACAGCCGAGGCGGGATTATCCGCTCCGCCGGCTCTGGCCGGTGCGCTTCTCGCGGGACTTTTATCCGATACCCTTATCCTGACATCTCCCACCACGACAGCGCGAGACAGGGACGCCGCGGAGAGGCTGTCGCGCTGGGCTTTTGTCGGTGGAAGTCCGCTCAAAGGGGAAACCATTGAGTCTTACGGCCAGGCCATCCTCAGCGCCGGGGCAGGACTCTCCAATCGCAAACCGGACGAAATTGTCAGCAACGACATTAAACCTTTTGAGGTCGGCGGATTCAAATTCGCGGTGGCCCAGGCGGAGGTGACAGACCTGATGCAAATTGGCGAGCATCTTGCTCCCCTCACCCGGGCCCTCGATGATCTAAAAGACAAACGCGGCCTCGACTTTGCCATCCTCCTCATTACGGATATTGTACGCGGCACGAGCCGGTTGATTGTCTCTTCCAAGGCACCGCCCATCCTCAATGACCTACCCTATCCCCCACTTCCCGATGGCACCCGCGAGGCACAAGGAGTCGTTTCCAGGAAGAAGCAATTATTGCCGGTGGTGCTGGGGTTGCTGGAGAGATAGAAGGCTTATCTCATTGCGAGGAACGTTTGTCGCGGCGAAGCAATCCCCAATTAGACGGCGAATATTCCAGAAAGCATACTGCCTCGGTCGATCCTTCGACTTCCCTTCGCTCCATTCAGGGTGACACGCTATAATGGGGACATGCCATCTATCTACCAGGCCATAGCCGAACTCGAAAAAAACAACGAATCCGCCGCACTGTGTACCGTGGTATCCAGTCAGGGCTCCACGCCGCGGCATGTGGGCAGCAAGATGCTCGTTTATGAAGATGGGCATTTCATCGGTACCGTGGGCGGCGGGGACCTGGAACACCGCGTCATGGATGAAGCATGGATCGCGATCGCCCAAGGGAAAGCACGCATCCTGAAATACAGCATGGTGGACCCGTCGCGGGGCGATCCCGGAGTCTGTGGCGGGAGTGTGGAGGTGTTTGTGGAACCGATCCTTCCTCCGGCAATGATCGTCGTCATCGGTGCGGGACACGTTGGAAAAGCAGTTGTATATCTGGCGAAGTGGCTGGGATTCCGCGTGGCGGTCAGTGATGATCGCCGGGAATTCTGCACCCCTGAGTCGACGCCCGGAGCGGACGCGTATTATCCCGTCGAAATGGGCAAATTAGCAGAACAACTCAAAGTGACGCGCCGGACCTATCTTGTGATCACCAGCCGCGGGTCCAGTGTGGATGCGGCGGGGTTGCCCAGTCTGCTCGAGACGAACGCAGCCTATGTCGGCGTCATTGGGTCAAAACGCAGATGGGCGACAACCGTCAAAGCCTTGAAGGAACAAGGGGTCTCCGAGGAAAAGATCGCCCGAGTCCATTCCCCTATGGGTTTGGAACTGCAGGCCGAAACACCCGAAGAGATCGCGGTCAGCATCATGGCTGAGATTCTGATGTTGCGCGATGGTGGAACCGGCAGGAAGATGAGAGCAGACGAGCCGAGCACGCCGCAAATATCTCAGCGAAAGAAAGCGAAGGAATCATGAGCGAACGAACCATCTATATTACCGACTTGGATTTGAAACGTCTGAGCGAATTGATCGCGGATTCAATGAGCACAGAGTATCGTGGAAGTCTGTACCTCAAACAACTCAACGAGGAGCTGCACCGCGCAAAGCTGGTCGCACCGAAGGACGTGCCGGCTGACGTCATAACGATGAACTCACGCGTCCGTCTGCTTGATATGGATAGCAGCGAGGAGATGGAGTACACGCTCGTCTTCCCGCAGGATGCGGATAGCGCGCAGGGAAAGATTTCGGTCCTCGCTCCGATTGGCACGGCCATGCTCGGCTACCGCGTCGGGGACGATTTTTCATGGCAGGTACCGGACGGCATGCGGAGATTGAAAGTTCAAAAGATCCTCTTCCAACCGGAAGCCTCCGGGAATTTTGACCTGTAGGAGCACGCAACGAAGAAACAGGTTTAGCGTATAGAAATAGGAAAAACGGCACGTATGCTGCAACTCCTTCGAATCCACGGCTACTTGTGCCCGTCAGACCCTTTGGACTATAATCAAAAAGAGATAACCAGTAAAACAGGAGTAAAACATGGCTAGAATCTTCGATGTCATTGAATACCCGAGCGAAATGGCCGATGAGATCGTCCACCGCTTCCCTGAGGAAGGGATTGGCGATTTCCGCATTGGCTCACAGGTCATCGTACGTGAAAGCCAGTGGGCGGTGTTCTTCCGCGACGGAAACGCGCTAGACGTATTCAAACCGGGGCGGCATACCATCGTAACCGCGAATATTCCGGGATTGATTAATTTCATCGGCAAGGCCTTCAACGATCGCACGCCTTTCCCCGCGGAAGTATATTTCGTCTCCCGCAAGGAGTTCGCAAACAAGAAGTGGGGCACGCCGCAGCCCATCATCGTCCGCAACCCGGGCATGGGACTCGGTGTCGCGCTGCTGCAAGGGTTCGGCACCTATTCGTTCCAGGTCAGCGACCCGCAGCAGTTCGTGACACAGATCGTGGGTGCGCAGGGTGCGTATCGCACGGCTGAGATCGAAGAACGCCTCCGCACCATGCTGCTCTCCAAGCTGCAGGATGTGCTGGGCGAGACCGGTGCGAAGAATTCCGTGCCTGAGATGATCGGCCTGACGGAAGAAATCGGTGCGGCCGTTCGGGCCAAGTCACAGGATGATTTCTCTGCCATAGGTCTCACCCTCAAGACCTTTTATGTCGGCAACCTTAAGCCCTCTGAAAAGTCGGCTCAGGAGCTGCGCGACATGGGCATGCTCGATATGGCAACCTACACTCAATTGCAGGCCGCGGATGCGATGCGCGACGCAGCGCAGAACCAGAGTGGGGGTGCGGGCCTTACGGCTGGTATCGGCGCCGGGATGGGTATCGGCAACTTGATGGGACAGGCCTTGCAAGGCGGAATTCAAAACACGTCACAGGGCGGCGCCCCTGCGGCTGGCGGCAAAATGCCCGACATCATGACTCCCGCCGAAGCGGCCCAGTTCATGAAGGTGAGCGAGGACGATATTATGACGGCCATCAACGACGGCAGCCTGAAAGCCAAGAAGGTCGGCAAGGCTTACCGCATCAGCAAGGATAACCTTGAAGCGTTCATGAACAGCTAGCGTTGAGCTGTCAGCAATTAGCAAAGAGATTCTCCAATCGGAGAGTCTCTTTTTTTACAAATCGCCAATTATTGATTTTTTATCCCGCGCCGAGTTCCGCCAAAACAGTTGGCACAGCTTCCAAGACATCGCCCGCCAAAACAGAGACGCTTCCTCCCAAAGCCCGGCCTGCTTCCATTCCCGCCCGGGCATGGATCCATGCCCCGGCCACTGCGGATTGATATCCATTCAGTCCCTGTGCGCGCAAACCGACGATCAGCCCGGCAAGAACGTCACCGGTCCCCGCACGGGCAAGGGTTGGAGATGCAACCGGAATAACAGTCATCCGTCCATCCGGTGCGGCAATGATGCTGAAAGCGCCTTTCAAGATCACCACATGCCCCCACTCGCGTGCGTATTTCAAAGCAATCTCTTCCCTGTTACTCTGGATCTCGTCCTTTGACAACCCGGTTAGCACGGACATCTCGCCGGGATGCGGAGTCAGCACGGCGCCTGTGGGAATCTTTTGGTACCAGTTTTCGATCCTCGAGAGCAGCTTGAGGCCATCGGCATCGAACACCAGAGGGATTTTGATCTCCGGAATGATATTTTCGATGAATTTGCCAGTAGAGGGGTCAAGCCCAAAGCCGGGACCGATCAACAGCGCAGTTGCGCGGTCCAGGTTTTTCTTTAGAATACTCGCCCCCAGTTGAGATATGAAACCCAACTTCTGCGGCAGAATGATCCAG
>JAKOVF010000099.1 GCA_029782225.1 Chloroflexota bacterium
CCGTCCCAAAGACGCCAAGGGCTTTCAGGTGTTGCCGCATCGTTGGATTGTCGAGCGCACCTTTGGCTGGCTCGGACGTTATCGCCGGTTGGCGCGCGATTATGAGCACACCGTGGTCTCCAGTGAGACGATGACCTATCTCGCAAGTATTCGGCGCATGCTCAAACTCGCGACGAATGAATTATGAAACACTCTCTTAGGAGAAGAAGGGTTTATGCAACTGTTGGAGGAACTCGACCGACGTGCTCGCAATTCCGTCGAACAAGAGCAAGCCGACCGAGCCGCAAAGTATCAGAATGCGCGTACCGCGGCGCTCCTCGCCTTCTTTTTCGGTTTGCGCGTTTCTGAAACGGTGCGCCTCACGCTGAGCGACATGGTGCTGGGTTCAACAGACCCGTACTTGTGGATCAGGCGCTCGAAACGCGGTCGCTCACGGCGCGTTTATGCTCAGCACGTGCCGCCGTGGGTGTTGGAAGAATTGAAACGAGTACGCAATTCGCGTTTCAACGAATCGAACGACCCATCGGTTCCCTTGCTGGTCGGAACTGGCGAGCCCACTCAAGACGCCAAAGAAATAAGCCGCATCGTGATTGAGACAATCGAAGAACTGGGATTACGCGGAGATGGCGATGTGCAGCCCGTTACCTTTCACACGCTGCGCCACGAATACGCGAACCGTTTGCTGGTACTCGGCGTTCCGTTATTAGAAATCGCCAAGAGCATGGGACATGCCTCGTCGTTAACGACTGTTGGCTCGTATCTTCACGCTTTCGATTACCTCCAACAGCAACAACTCGATTCGTATTGGCGGAATCGCGGAGAACCGATTGCGTTCGCCTATGGAACGCTTGGTGCCCATCTCGGGGTCGTGCCCACGGCTGTGTTGGAATTGGCGAAACGCCGTAGGCAACAGACAAGCAAACCTCTTGAGATGATTCCCGCGCGCAGCATTGGAGACGAAGTCGAGATTGGTGAGGGACGGACCGATCGGCGCATGTTCTGCTGCTCGGATGTCGTCGGTCTCTTGGCATTTCGACTTGGAATTCAGTGAGTGCGCGCGGCTTCATCCTTATTAGCAGTACACACAATCGGCGTGATGCTCCGCTCGACTCGGATAATTGCAAGTTACCGCAATAAATAATTGTGGAAAAACAACTTATTTTTCTACAATTATTAGGGACCATTGTCTGCGCTGCACAAACCATTGGCTGGAATATCAAATTATGTTACTATTGTTCCCATTAGGAGGAACAATGCACGCGGAAATTATAACTCCAAAGCGGCTCAGTCCAACAGAAGCACAACTCCTCACAACTCTCAGTGGGCGCGGACAGGATATTTTCACCGTGCGCGATGCCGAACAGGTGCTGCACAAGGCGAATCCAGCAGTCCGCAAGCTGCTCCACGGGCTTGCCAAACGACGTTGGCTCCAGCGGCTCGAAAAGGGAAAATATCTCATTATCCCGCTTTCAGCCGGCGCAGACAGTCATTACACAGAAAATGAACTGGTCATCGCCGCGCATCTGATCACCCCCTATTACATCTCCTATTGGACAGCGCTCTCGCATTATGGTTTGACCGAGCAGCCCACGCGCACCGTCTATGTAGCTACTCCCAAACGACGTTTGCCGCTTGAACTGCATGGCGTAACGTATCGCTTTATTACCTTGACGCGCAAAAAGTTTTTCGGCTATGCACGCGTTTGGGTGAGCGACAAACACGTGCAAATGGCTGACCGCGCCAAGACACTCGTGGATTGTCTTGATCATCCCGAGTTTTGTGGCGGCGTTATCGAGATTGCCAAAGGGTTATGGCGGAGTCGCGATCAACTAGATTGGAAACAATTGCTCACGCATGCCGAACGAATGGGGAATGGTGCAGTCCTCAAACGGTTGGGCTATTTGCTCGAGACACTCGGTATAGGTCCTGGTAGCGTACGCGAGCGTTTGCAAAGAAAGAAAAGCGCAGGCTATGTTCTGCTAGATCCGTTGGCGCCCCATACGGGAATTCATAACGCGCGCTGGCGACTCTTGATCAATGTGGATCCGACAGAACTTGTGGACTGGAGAGAGACATGATCAGTGCCCGTGAAGTACAGCGACTCGCCTATGAGCACCAAGTGCCCGAGCAGATGATCGAGCGCGATTATGTTTTGACCTGGTTGCTTGGCGCCCTCGCCACACCTCAACAAGCACCGCGCTTGATCGCGAAAGGAGGAACAGCCCTCAAGAAAATTTATTTCGCCGATTGGCGCTATTCGGAAGATTTGGATTTCACGTGCGAGCATCTAATCGGATCAACAGCACTCGAAACAATGCTCATCCAAGCCTGTCGCCGCGTGAGCAACGAGGCAGGACTTGGCGTGCAAGTCGGATCCCTCGAAATACGCCGCGATGGAGAGAGCCTGCGGAACATGACAGCGTACATCGAATATGTTGGTCCGCTCCAACGCACGCGAAGGGCACGCGAATTGAAAGTAGACGTTACGTTCGACGAAGTGGTTGTGAACGCGCCAGTTGTACATCCTCTCATTCAGTTGTTTTCCGATGAGCCCAACCCTGTGCGGCGTGTGCTGGTGTATTCCTTGGAAGAGATTTGTGCGGAGAAGATTCGCACATTGCTGCAGCGTACGGAACCACGTGATCTTTACGACGGCTGGCGGATTTTGTCCGAACGCTCGAATCAGTTGAATCAACAGACACTGGTCGCGACGTTTCACCGCAAGTGTCAACATCGCGGCGTCACTTTTGTTAGTGCCAATACGATACTGTCACCCGAGCGCGTGGGCAAATTTCGAACTGCCTGGGAGCGGAGACTGGGACAACAAGTACCCGATTTGGTGCCGCTTGATCGAGTCGTGAGGGAGACGCGGCGCTGGCTGAAAGAGTTATTGGATTAGAGCCACTCCTTCGCAAGGGGTGCCAAGACACGTCACAGCGGCTTGGTGACTTGTACAGGGTATAATTGGATATTTATCGCCTCACCGGTGGAAGAGTGCTTGCACGCAAATCATGGCGCTGCCGCAGCATTTCCAAATCCTCGCAAAGTTCCGAAACAGAGTAGGGCGCGCGCAAGCGGCGCCGTTCAATCTTGTCCAGGATGTCGTAGAGCGAAACACCGGCGAGTTCTGCCGCACGCGATTCACTGATATGTCCTTCCGCGTACAGCCGTGACGCGCGGTCGAGGCGATAGCGGGCGACCCCTTCGGCGAGCAATTTGCGTAGAACCGCGGTGCGATCCAGGTGTTCGGTTGTGGCGATTTCTTCGAGCCCTTGCAAAAGCGATTGAGGAAGCCGCACATTCAATTGTTCAGTCTTGGATTGCGTCATGGATTTCACCTCGTTCGAGAGCCAGCGTCTTCAGCGCCAAGAGTTTCATCTTCTCGCTCAATTCACTCACTTCATCCGCTTTGAGACAATTTAGCCGCGATCTAAACAGGCGCTGACCTGATGCTTCCGCAATTCCATGCTCGTCGCGATGCGGAGCAGGAACATCGCAAGGGTTTCGAACGGCAACAGCTTGACGAACAGTTGCGCCGTCAACCGATCATCCAGAGGCGATTGGGATTCGAGCGTCCGTCACATCATCCCAACATGCGAACCCGCAGTGTTAATTTCTTCTTCCCGCCCGTGGGAATCTCTCGTCAGTGGAGAGATAGTCATCGCTGTGAATTATACAGAGGCATGACTATTTAGCGTACCTGTGGAACGCGCGGCGAGCGATTAGAAATCGCGCCAACCACCGCATCAAGTGTGCGGCGAATTGCAAAGATTCGCTATCGCACCCTCTCACCCAACCTGCGTAGGCAGGTTTCGCGTTTTGGTCGCGCGCGAATTCGATTCGCCAAAAACGTGACGCACACGCGATTCGAAAATGCCGCTTGACAAAAGCGAGCCGCGCGTTCTAAAATGATTTCAGAAAAAGGCAAAAATGACCACGTTACTGAAACCGTTTTCAACGCGCAAAGAACTGCTCAAACGCAACCTGCGCATCTTTAGCCCACGTGAGTTTGGGCGAGTGTTTCATACCACGCCCGACCAAACCAAGTACTTTCTGGAAGAACACAGCCGCGACGGTTTGTTTTTGCGTCTCAAACGCGGACTCTATACGCTACAGGACCCAGTTCCCTCCGAAGAAGAAATCGCGAATCTGCTCTATCGCCCTTCATATATTTCGTTCGAATATGCACTGGCGCATCACCATATTCTGCCTGAGATGGTCTATGCTGTTACTTGCGCCACTACCAAACCCACTCGCACGTTTACCGTTGCTGACAGAATCTATACCTACTTGACCATCAAGAAGGAAGCATTTACGGGGTATGCGCCGATGCAACGCGAGGGACGCACCATCCTTATGGCAGAACCGGAAAAAGCGCTCGTGGACTATTTCTATTTTGTAGCGCTCGGCAAGAAAGCCCCAAACGAACGGCTGAACGTATCCTCCTTAAACATTGAAAAGATTCAATACTATGCCAAGTTGTTTCAGCGACCCAAAGTAGAACAACTTGTTCGCCAAGCTCTATGATTTCCAAGTCTTATGATTACTGACAATGCCCTCCGTGACCTGGCGCAAAAATTCCAAACCACCGAATTGAACGTTCGCCGCGAGTACATTCAGCATCTCTTCTTGTCTTATTTCTATCAGCAGTCCCAGACAGACAGAATCTATTTCAAAGGCGGAACCGCGTTGCGAATGTTGTATGACAGTCCGCGCTTTTCCGAAGACCTCGATTTTAGTTCTTCGCTGACGACCATCCATCCTATCGAGCAAGCAGTACTCGACACGCTTACTGAAATTGCGAGAGAGAATATTCAGCCCGACCTGAAGGAATCCAAGCGCACGAGCGGTGGCTATCTGGCGAGCATGACGTTCCAACTGCAAGCGGATTCGATTTCACTTCAATTAGATGTATCGTTGCGCGAGGGGCGAAAGAAAGGCGAAGCCGTTACTATCGCTTCAAACTATATTCCCGCGTTCACCGTCATCGCCTTGGCTCGAGAACAATTGGTTGAAGAAAAAATCCAAGCCCTGCTCACGCGTCGGAAGGCGCGCGACTTTTATGATTTGTATTTTATCCTGCGCGCCAATCTGCTTCCAGCGAAAGAACGCCGCATCTTGCCTCAAGCGCTCAAGACTGTCCGACGATCCGACATTCAGTTTGAAAAAGAATTGAAGCAGTTCCTGCCCAAGAGCCATTGGGCGCTCATCCGAACCTTTCGGACGACTTTGGAACGGGAGATTGAGCGATACGTGTGAACGGGAGGAGTGGTTTCCGCAATAGAGCCGACGCTGCCTGAAGAAACCACCCACGCGCATGAGGCATCGCAATAACCTGCGACGCCTCGCACAATGACCTTCATCTTGTCGCAGCGGTATTGCTGTCCTCGCGTATTGCTTTTCTTTTCTTCGGACCACTTGCCGTCGCAACTCCCATCGCCGTCAACGGATTGAAACGCCGATGCATTGCCGTTCGCATCTCCTCCAGATGTTCCTGATAGATCAGCGAGGTCGCAGGCGTCTCATGTCCCAAGAAAGACTGCAGCGATTTCGTGTCTCCGCCTGCAAAAGTATAGTACGCCGCGCTCGTATGACGCAGCAAGTGTGCGCGCAAATGCGGCACCCCACTCAATTTCCGCAGATTCCACATCAAGTGCACAATTGCATTGACCTGCAGCGGCTCACCTTTGAGACTGAGAAAGACATTGTCAACGTTCGGTATCGCGGGCTGCGGACGATATTTCTGAATATAATCGCGTAGTGCCGCCAACGTTGGTGCACTGATCGGTGCATAGCGTTCTTTGTCGCCTTTGCCGCGAACCTTGATGATGCCGGATTTCCAATCAATGTTCGACATCTGCAAGCCGACCAATTCTCCCGCGCGAATCGCGGTGTCGAGAAACACCAGCACGATCGTATAATTCCGAGCGCCGAGCAGTGTTTCACGCTGTATTGAATTGAGCACGCGCTGAACCTCTTCCGGTTTGAGAATGAGCGGCTTGTAGTTTCCCTTCTTTGGCATTTTCAGCAATTCAAAGACCGGTGAAGGCGTATGTCCTTCTTGCGCCATCCAGTGTGACCATGCATGTAATGTGCGCGCATGAGACCAGATGGTGGATTGTTTGAGTTCCGCGTCCGGGACACGAGGATTGTACGGATGCCCTTCGTATTTGACCACCTTGCCCTGAAGATACGCGATGTATCGGCGCGCGTCATGGATCGTTAGGTCAACCAACCTCAGGGAATGACCTTGCTGTTCCAAGTAGCGCAGAAATTTATTCAAGTTGCACTTGGCGTTCAACAAGGTCTTGGGAGAAAGATTCTCGGCGTGTTTCGCTTCGAGATAGTATTCGACCATTTGGTCCAGGGTGTATTGCTCCATCGCGCGTCTCCGCATTAGTCTGGCTTTGTTTGCCATGATAAAACCTCCTGTGTGAGATTTCCATTGTCGGGCAGGCAAATTTCGCAAGCGGTAGATTTTTGGAGAAGTAGGTCACGCGTTCAATGGAGAAGGTGATGTCACCTCTTATGGGGAGAAGGTCAGGGTTTGCGTTTCGCTTCAAACCTTCTTTTTTCGCGCTCGAATGGGGGACAAAACAAAAAACCAGCCCTCGATGGACTGGTTCGTGGGGATTTTTGTAAAATCCCTCCAAAAAAAGCGGGAGACGGGATTCGGACCCGCGACCTTCTCCTTGGCAAGGAGACGTACTACCACTGTACTACTCCCGCAGTACGCTTACTTTTGCAAGCAATTATAAAGTTTTGGGCCCGTCTGTCAAATTACTCGACAGGCGCGATTTTATTTCAGCGCCTTGCGCGCGGCGAGGCGTCCGAGTTTAATCGCAATGTTTGCG
>JAKOVF010000137.1 GCA_029782225.1 Chloroflexota bacterium
TCACCACGGACTTCTGACAGTATACCGTCCTGCAGCTTCCCTACACCCTTTGCCGCGATGTTGCCGTGATCAGAGGTCAGGAAGACTGTATATTGGTTTTTCAGAAGTGAATCGATAAAGTCCCCTATCCAGCCCTGTTCCGCCCACAATCGCACTTGTTGGTGCATGCCAGGGATTCCAAGCTCCATGCCATGAAGGATCCTGTCCACCTTGTCTATAACCAACCCGACGACCTCGGGCCGTTGCTCCAAGAGGTCACGGGATTCCTGCGATTTGCTATCGTCCCAGCTCTTTGCGTAGTAGACGCGGTCGCCTCTCACGCCGCTATCTTCCCAGAGTCTGCACCAAAGCGATTCTTCCTTTGAGGTGCTCATGATCGCTTTTTCCAGGTACATGGGCGGGTCTCCCGCAAACAGCGACTGTCTCGAGACAGATGTTAGAGTGGGTACCCAAGCGAAAACCTGGCCTTCCTCAAATCGCCAAGCTGGGTGCTTCTCTCTCATGAAATCCCGGATGATCAGCCACTGATCGAGAGAGAGACCGTCAATCACCAGCAAAGCGACTCTCCCCACAAGACCCTTGGCGCGCTGGTAGGCGAGATGCCTGCTTACGTGGTGCACCATCACCGGCCTCTCTGTGTACGGAAGACTGGCCAGAGAACCGTAGCGTGCAAGCATCCATCTGGCAAACCGGTCCTCGACCTCATCATGCAGCTGCTCGATCTCGTTCTCTGCCACGCTATCTATGTTCAGCTTGAATCTTAGTACCTGCATTTCAGCCCAAAGAACTGCAGTGTGCTGCCAATCCCTATGAGAAGCCGAGGCCTCAGGAAGGCTTCTCCGGATTTCTTGAAGAAGCCACGCCAGTCTGCGAGCGTCATTTGCCTGCCTGTCAAAGCTCACTCCCGGCAACACCCAGTCCGGCAGACCTTCTACAGTCTCAACGTCAACCTGTTCGAGGCGGCCTTCTGCGAAGAGAGTATCCATGTATACTCGGATATCGTAATCGCCGAAAGGGACCACCGTAGATTCTTCACGAAGTCCACCGGTCACATACTGCTTCCATTCCCGTTGCAGAAACTTAAAGAAGAGCTCTCGGTCGGGGACGATGTCTTCCAGTGGCCAGGTATTGAAGATAGCCTTGTTCCT
>JAKOVF010000140.1 GCA_029782225.1 Chloroflexota bacterium
AGGGGAAGCCCATCAAGTCCTTCAGCGCAGACCACATCCGAAGAGCTGAGACCTTGGTGAATAACCTACCTCGGAAGATCTTGGGTTACCGCACACCGTTGGAGCTCTTCCAGGAGGAACTATCGAAGCTGAACACAACTGTGAAATGCTTTATAGAACGGGTTTCTGGCTAGCTGTTGCATTTGCTATTGCATTTTAGAACCCAAGGATAATTTGAGCAAAACGGTGACAAAGAGGGTGGCCTTCTAGTCCGTGACAGTGGCCTTATCTGACCGTGAGGGTGGCCCTCTTTCTCCGTGAAGGTGGCCTTATTCGATCGGAATACTCATTCGGAACTCCTCGTAGTTCTCGATGATAGTGCGTTCGATCAACCGGTCGAGTTCATCTCGCCTGTTCTCCGCAAGACTGTTTATGTACATCTGAGGAACATAGGTGATTGGTCTTGTTGTGCTGCGAGCCGAATCTTTTAGAGAAACCGTGGTCCCGTCAGCCCATTCCACCTCGAAGTCAAAAGCCGGGTCGTCTTCGAATGAATACGTCAACTGCCCCTTCTTGTCTTCGTTCAACCTACCGACCATTTCAGGATCTATGGTCTTGGCAATGTGATACAGTAAGAGCGACTTTCCAGAAGACTTGCCGCCAATGATTGTGTTGAGATTGGGGTTAAGCCAAATCCAGTCACCACCGAAATCGCCGCACGTGTCTTTGAACCGAACCCTTCTTATGACCTGATAGCCGTTCTTCCCCTCAGGCGGGTTTGGCCCAATCCATACCCTATCCAGGGGCTCATATAGAATCTGGCGCAAGCCTTCAAAACTAGGATTTGCTTTGATCCAGGTAAACCTGTCTAAGGCGGGCTGCATAACTTGGTCCAACGAATGCGCATCACAGCCGTTTACGCAAGGTTTTAGCGATCGATACTTCTCTTTTATTGTCTCAGGTGGATCAACTCCCTTGCCAGCGAAATAGTTCCGGTCTTTGGGATTGCCCGAAAAGATGATGTCGGCCAGTCTATATAGGTTCTCGCGAACCGCCCGAAGACTGGAGTCCTGGAGCCCGGAACCTCCTGAATTCGTTTCATTTGGAACGGCAACAAAAACGTTATCTCGCAATTCCTTATTTTCTTTTAGAACCGTCGAGAGTTGGTCAACATCTAGCTTAAAAAGTCGTATGCCGCGCCGGAATGCCGCCACATCGTCGGAAACCTCGGATTGGTCAGCTCGTCCCAGCCTAATCAAGCCCGATCTCGTACAGTCGTAGATATTGTCCCGAAATCGGAACTTAAGCCGAGAAAAGAACAAGGAATCCAACTCTTCTACTATTTCGGGATTCACCAACAAATGAATGTTGATGGGCCGACCATTCTTCGTCGAAATATCGAGTCTCATCTCAATATTGGGTAAGAGGTAATGCACGTTAGTTAGTCGACCATCTTGTTTGTACCGCTGAGCCTTCGAAAAGCCATCAATACAATAGTAGTCCGTTATCCCTAGAGCACCGATTTCGCCCCACCTTTCAATCGCAGACAGATACGATTCCCACCGTTCCTCCGTAGTGCTGCTCCGAAAGCCATTGTTAAACAGTGTTTCAGGATGGTGAATGTGTAAATCCCACAAACGCCATCCAGACCCAGATGGATAAGTCCTCAACTTCACTCCCTCCCTCCGAAACACTAACCTCGTGCCAACACCGCTTCGCAACACTAAGGTGTTTGCACATGAGCATGTCATATCTCCATCTTATCTGACGTTTTTGCCCAAACACAACGCAGGTCCTTTTTCTTTCACCACCGGACTTCAGATGATAGAGGGGGTTTTTCTGACGGTAGTTGCGGGGAACCTCCTCTCATTCACTGCTTCTCTTGTACAGACGAGCTATCATACGGCGTTCTCTGTAGCGCAGAATGTCCTGAATGTGTTCGATAAGCGCAGGAGACTGGTTCTGGGCCACTGTAGGCGCCAGATGGAGCCGCCTGTTGATCTGATCGTACTGGAAGAACGGAGAGCTCCGATCGAGAAAGTTGATGGGGTTCCTCTCCGCCAGACGCCTCCACTGGTCCAGGGTCCATTCCTGAAATCCCCGGCTGGACTTATCCTGCATGTCCACGTGGAAGCGCGGATCTTGGTAATAGCGCTGCAGTGCGAGGCCCACTTCTTCACTGGTCACTGAAGCCAGGAGCACACCCTCGCGGATAAACGCGCCGATGGTAGGAATCTTGTAGAGTTTGGACATGGATGTGGTCTCGAGATCCAGAAGAAATTCCTCGACGTCGGTGGCCAGCCAGGCTTCTTCCTCAGGGGTGAGTTCCCCAAGGTCAGCCAGGAACCTCAGGTAACCCCTATGGGGCTGTAGATGGCGCGGCCTGAGGTACTCTCGGGAATCGATGTCACTACCCACATGGACATCCAAGCGCAGAGGACGCCTGCCCAAATCGGCCTTAAGCCGCCAATAGTCGCTTTTCATCCGCTCAGGCAGGGGATCATGCCTGCGCATTTCTTCAAACACATCCAAGAGGCGCATATCAAAGTTGACCGTACAGCCTTCCGCGAGAGCTAGGGAGAGGTCTCGGATCTTGTAGACCTGGTCTCTCTCGCTCTGCGGATTGCGCCCCGAAAGGATCAGGGGAATCAGGTGCGCCCTCTTGTAGTTGCCGATGAAGTCCAGCACGGTCAAGAAATCCTTGTTCTCTGCCTTGCGCAGGCCTCGCCCTAACTGCTGCAGAAAGACCGTATACGACTCGGTTGGCCGCAAAAACATCACCAGATCCACCTCAGGGATGTCTACACCTTCGTTGAACTGATCCACCGAGAAGATCACTTCTATGTCTCGGTTGCGCAGAGCCTCAACCGCCGCCTTCCGCTCCATGACAAACTGACCTGCCCCGCTGTGAACGGCCGCAGCAGCGATGTTGTTCTTCCGAAAGTACTCCGTCATGAAGTTGGCGTGCCTGATCCCGCTGCAAAATCCCAGCGCCCTTTGGGATCGATACTTCAGATAGTGTTTGAGGACCAGATCGCCGCGCTTGGCGATGGAAAGGGCCTGTTCCAGCTGATCGGCAACATAGCGCCCGTTGGCCATGGGGATGGTGCTGTAGTCGGTGGTGTCGTCGTAGATTCCGTAGTAGTGAAAGGGAACTAGATAGTCCTTGTTGATGGCTTCCAGGAGGTTGATCTCATAGACCACATTGTCTTCACAGAACTGAAAGATGTCCTGGTTGTCCATGCGGAAGGGAGTCGCCGTGAGCCCCAGCATAAAGCGGGGTTTGAAGTAGTCGACGATCCTTTGATAGCTTTGAGCTGCAACATGGTGGAACTCATCGATGATGATATAATCGAAGTAGTCGGGTGGAAAGAAGGATGGCTGCAGGTATTGGGCTTGCGATAGGGTTTGTACGGAGGCAAAAACCAGATCTGTATCCGTGGTTTTCTGCTCCGCGTTAAACCATCCCTTGCTCTTGCGCGGCATAACGTTCTCAAAGGTGTCCCACGCCTGGCGCAGGATTTCTTCCCGGTGGGCCACGAACAAGACCCTTTTGAACTTCTCGCTGTCAAAGGCGGCAAGATACGTCTTGCCTACACCGGTAGCCATTACCACCATGCCCCGTCCAAAGCCCTCGGCGCGGGAGCGTTCTAGGTAGTGAAGGGCTTCGATCTGCGCCCCCCTCGGATGTGGCTTCTCAGCTTCATCCGCGGTTGAGATACTCCGACCCAGCCAGCGCGGGCGCTTCCAGGACAGACTGTATTCCTTAAGCCACTCATCATCCAGCGGGCGAGCCTGGGAGAACAACCGGTCAAAGTGGAGGACAAACTCGCGGAAGTCTTCCGGTCCTTCCTGCGCCAAGAGGCGGTAGTTCCATTCGATGCCGTCCACCAAACCGCTTTTGGACATGTTTGATGAGCCAACATACACCTCTCCGGAATTGCCACCGAGGCAAATATAGGTTTTTGGGTGGAATGCTACGTTTCCCGACTCGTAAACGCGAATGTCCGCCCTGCTGTCCAGGCCGTCTTTCAGCAGGTACAATGCGGAAGGTTCGGTGATGTTCAAGTAAGGGCTGGTGAGGATCTGCACCGTAACGCCGCGCTCTACAGCCCTTTGCAGATCTGGCAGAAGCAAGCGCACCCCAGATTCCAGGACAAAGGACACCACCATCTTGATCTGTTCAGCCCGGGCGAAGGACTCTTGTAGACTCCTTAACAAGGAGACTTGGTAATTGGTGATTACGTTGCGCACGCCTGACCACTCCGTCATCTAGCCTATTAAGTGACTTCTCCATGTTTTGGAAAAACCCTTGCTCAACTCGAGGTTAGGGGTTGGAGGTGCGAAGCAGTGCCCCATCGTCGTTAACAATCCATGGGTGTGTTATAATGTCAACAGTGGCAGAAAAGGGTTTTGGTTGGCCAGTGGCAGGGAGGTATTTGCGTGGCAGACTCCGCCATTCGCTATTACAATGAAAATGCCAGGGCGTACTTTGACAGTACCGTAGCCCTGGACATGGGCAAACTCTATGGACCATTTCTTAAACACTTAAGGCCCGGTTCTAAAGTGCTGGATGCCGGCTGCGGTTCGGGTAGGGACAGTCTGTTCTTCAAGAATCAAGGCTTCCAGGTAACGGCTTTTGATGCTTCCAAGGAAATGGTGAAGCTGGCATCGGAACTGCTGGATCAAAAGGTTTTACTCATGAGCTTCGAGGACCTGAGCCTTACCGAGCAATATGACGGGATTTGGGCCTGCGCATCCCTGTTGCATGTTGAAAAAGCAAAGCTCAGCCGTGTAGTAGCTGAGCTTGCCAAACATCTCAAGGATGGCGGGGTTTTCTACATATCCTTTAAGTATGGTCGGGAGGAGTATTGGAAAGAAGGCAGGTATTTCAACCACCTTGATGAGGATACACTTAAGGAAATACTCCAGGAGGTTCCAGAGTTAAGGACGGAACAGCTTTTCATCAGCACTGATGTCAGGGGGTATAGAAGCAGCGACCAGTGGCTGAATGCTTATCTAATCAAGGGCTGAGGTGGCAGAACACCTATGTCAGCCTGTTCCCTTAAGGCAGAACACAGGAACTAGACCAGCCTAAAACAGTTCCAGCAAGGATGCGTACAACCGCTGGTACTTTTCACTTAAGGGCTGATACAAGCCGTGGATGGCTTCGTCAGGGGTGAAGGTAGCAGAGGGTTGTCTGAACTTCCGCACCCCAGGAAGGTCGTTGATCTCAGATAGGGGAAGTTCTGAGCCCATGGCAAACAGGGCCGCGCCATAGGAAGCATCGATGCCCTGGTACACCTGCTGGCTCATACCAGTGACGTTGGAGATGATCTGCATTAAGGCGTGATCATTAGCCATGCCGCCCATGGCCTTAATCGTTTTGGGAACGGGATATACCGAACTCAGCTTGTCGACTGTAGCCGCAACTTCAAAGCCGAGGGCCTCCCGGGCAGCGCGATAAAGATCACTCTTCTGGTTGGTTCTGCGCAATCCGAAAAAGACGCCGCTGGCGTGGGGGTTGTGGAAAGGCGTTCTCGCTCCATCTATGTACGGCAGCATGATGATCCCCGTGGGCCCTTCCTCAGGATCGAGGCGATAGTCCTTCCCCACTATCTCATCGACCCAAGCTACAGACCTGGCGCCCGCAGAAGAGGCTGCCCCCAGGCGGTAAGAGCCTTCCAAAACGGAAACCCCTGGGTTAAAACCGCTGAGCGTAAGGAAACGATCCACCGTCAGTAAGGTGCTAATGGTCGAGCCATACACCACTACCAAGTCTCCCGGATTGATGGCACCGATGGCCATGGCCTCCGAGTTGATGTCACAGGCGCCCACGACCACGGCAGTACCCGCGGAAAGCCCAGTCTCCTCCGCGGCAGCCCGCGTTACTTCGCCCAACGTGGCCAGGGGCCAATCAAAACTAGGAATCTTTTCTGGATGTAGGCCGTTGCCCGCCAGAACCTCTTCCAAGGTGCCCATGGTGGGAAAGTCCACCAGCCGGGCACCCGCCGCGGTGGGGTAATCCCAGCGAGCCTCCCCCGTGAGCCGCGCTGTGACAAAGTTGTTGCTAGCCACAAAATACCTGCACTGATCATAGACTTCCGGACAATGCTCTTTGAGCCACAGAATCTTGGGGATGATGGAATGGGTGTTAAACACGCCGCCCACATGTTCCCGGAGGTAGTCTGGCCCGCATTTTTCATTGAGGAAAGCGATCTGCTTCAGGGCCCGGGTATCAATCCCGTAGAGGATGGCATTGTACAGGGGATTGAAGTCAGCATCCACCGGCACAAACGAACCGCAGACAGAGCTGACGCAAACCGCGCGCACAGAGCTCAAATCGGCTCGGCTTTGGATCTTCCTGCAGATGGCCACAAAACCATTCCACCAGGTTTTCACTGCATCGACTTCGTACATTCCTTCTCCGGGACAAATCAGCTCCACAGGCAGTCTTTCTGTGAGCAGGATCTCCCCCCGGTCATTGAGTAGGGTGGCTTTGATGGAAGATGTACCCATATCTACACCCAGGAAGTAACTCATGGAATCCCCCATTCTGTTCGCTAAAAGGGCCTAAATACCTTGGGAGGCCCCAACGTATTTAGGCGCCATAAGCCTACAGTCTTTCTTAGAAACCTTCAGGCAAGTTGGTGATGTCAATCAGAGGTGCATCGATGTAGATGATCTTGCTGCCAGCAGCTTCATCGGGATCGATGCCGTGTACTACGATCTTGTCGATTATTTCCACTGCTTTACCTGCCATATCCTCAAAGGGTTGGGCAACGGTTGCCGTCACTGTGCCGTTTCGAATGCGGCGGAAGGTTTCTTCGTTTCCATCTACGCCCACAATCAACGTGTCGTCGTAACCGTACTCCCGCAGAACGTCGCCGGCTACATAAGCTAGCTGGTCAAAGGCGCACCATACTCCGTCGATGGAATCGCCGTACTTAAGCACGAAGGTTTCCATGGCGGAACGGGTGTCGTCGAGGAACCTGGCTGTGGCAACTACGCCGTACTCATCGATGACCTTAATGTCGGGGTATTCGCTGAGTACCGCATCCAGCACCTTGCCCCGGCGTCGGCAGCCCTGATGCTTCTGGAACTTAATGACGATGATGTTACCGGAACCGCCTAGGGAGTCCAAAAGGTAAGTGGAAATCTTGGCGCCCATGACGAAGTTGTCTGCCGTAATGTCGGCCACAACCCCTTCCACATAACCTGAGTCGATGGTGATCAAGGGAATACCAGAGGCGACTACTTTATCCACCACGTCCTTCATCTCAGCCGGGTGCCCCATTGCCATGACAATGGCATCAACTTCCATCTGCACCAGGTTCTCCAGCTGATTAGCCTGGGTCTCAATGGAACCCATGGAGTTCAGCTTGACCAAATCCCAGCCCTTGGACGTGACGTTTTCCTCGAAGGCCTTGGCCACGCGGGCTTGGGCTTCTGCCGAGAAGTTGGTGGCGATAAAGCCCACCTTCACATCTGCACCAAAGGCGCTAACCGAAAAACTGCCCAAAAGCAACAGCACAATCAAAGCTACGCTTGCTCTTTTCACGGTCTCTCCTCCTTGTTATTAGCTCCTTGCCCCTACAGCCTCTCAACCGTACATCCACTAAGCGTCTGCCTGCCGTTTGCTTTGCAGCGATGTGATCGTCACTGAGAGAAGAATTATCACCCCTTTTGTAATATCCTGCATGTAGTACGGAGCACCGGCTAAGGTCATCCCGTTACTAATTACGCCGATCATCAACACGCCAACTAAAGTACCCAGGGGCTTGGCCCGGCCAATACTAAGCACGGTCATGCCCATTAAGGCAGAGGCAAAGGAGTCCATCATGAACCCCGTGGCCCCCTCTGGGTTGGCCGTTCCCAGCCTGGATGTTAAAAGGATGCCAGTCAAAGCGGCTCCAGCGCTGGACAGGACCAATCCCAGGATCTTGTAGAAGTCCGTATTGATCCCCGCCAGCCTGGCTGCCCTTACGTTGGCACCCGTTGCCTGCATGTATTTCCCCACTTTGAACTTGTTTACCAAAACGTGTGCGAGCAAGACCACAGCAAACATGATAATAACCAAGAACGGTATCCCCGCGATGCTACCCCTGCCCAAAAACAGGAAGCCGGCAGGCATGGCACCGTACAAAGAGAGGCCGTCGGTGAACATGTAAATGAAGCCCACACTAATGATTCCCATGGCCAGGGTAGTGATCAAGGAAGGGATACCCACCTTTGTAACCAATAAGCCGTTGAGGAGGCCAATCCCTGCGCCCACCGCCAGCACAATCACGATGGCCAGGAAGGGATGCATTCCGCCTAAGATTAGGGCGCCCGCGATCACGCTGGCCAGGCTGGCAACATTGGCAAAGGACAAATCCAGTTCGTCAACGATGAGGCACATGGTAAAGCCTTCAGCAATAACAGCGAGCAAAGCCACTTGCCGCAGGATGTTCAACAGGTTTCGGCTGTTCACAAAACCTGGAACGAAGAGAGAAAACATGAGTGTGACTATGACCAGAGCAAGGATGGTGCCATACTTCGTCAAAAGCTGTTGAAAACGGCTGTTCATTGCCCTCTCTTTCATTCTAATCCCCTCCCATCATCTTCGTGAGAATGTCCTCTCGCTCATATGGTGCTGTGAACTCTGCCGCGATGGCAAAATCATACATCACATAGATCCGGTCACAAATGGACGTGAGCTCCCGCAAATCGGAGCTGATGAACCAGATGGCCGATCCCTGCTGGGCCAATTGGCTCATGATGGTGTAGATCTCCGTTTTGGTATCCACATCGATGCCTTGGGTCGGCTCATCGAAAATCCAGACATCGCAGGATTCGCCCATCCACTTGCCAATGGAAACCTTTTGCTGATTGCCTCCGCTTAAGGTCCTGACCGATTGGGCAGGGGAAGTCACTTTGATCGCCAGCTGTTCAATGATGGACCCAATGTATTTGACAATCCCGCGTTCAATGAGGTAACCCAAATGGCTGAGCTGGTCCAGGCTCGCCAGAATCAGATTCTCCCGCACGGACAGATCCAGGATGACCCCCTCCTCCCGGCGGTTTTCCGGGATGAGCACCATCCTGCGCTTTCTGTCCGCGGCATGAGTCGTGAGCTGTATGTTTCCAGGTCTCTTCCTAAATTGCCGGTAGATGCTTTTGGCCAGCTCCGTGCGGCCGGCGCCGGTTAGACCGGCAAACCCCACGATTTCGCCGGAGCGGATGTGGAAGTTGATGTCCTCAAATCCGTAGCGCTTGTCGCTGAAATCCCGCACCTGGAGAACGGTCTCCCCGATGTTAGCCTCCAACTTGGGGTATTGCACGTCAATATCCCGGGCGATCATGTACTGGATCAGCTGCCTCTCGGTGAGCCCTTCGTTTTGGACGGTAACCACCTTTTTCCCATCCCGCAGCACTGTGACCCGGTCCGCCAGATCCAGCACCTCAGTGAGGTGGTGGGAAATGTAGATAATGGCAAAGCCCTTGCTCCTGAGGTCCCGGAGCAGCTCAAAGAGGGTCTCGCTTTCCTTGTAGCTCAGGGCCGCGGTGGGTTCATCGAAGATGAGGATAGGCAAGCGCTCGTAGAGCACCTTCAGGATGGCGATGAGGGTCTGCTGCCCCGCACCCAGTTCCCTCACTTCCGAATCCAAGTCCAATTCGAAGTTGAACTCTTCCGCCAAGGCGTAGGCCCGTTCCCGCATGGTCTCATTTTTCAGTAGGCCGCTTGCGGTTTCCTCAATCCCCAAGAACAGATTTTCATAGCCAGAGAAGTAAGGGATCAGTTCATTCTCTTGGTAAACCACCCCGATGTACTCCATGGCTTCCCGGGGGTTGTGGAAGGTGCGTTCTTCCCCTTGAACAATGATGGTGCCGGAGGTGGGGCGGTAAACTCCGGCCAGCATTTTGATCAAGGTGGATTTCCCGGCCCCATTCTCTCCGACGATGGCGTGGATTTCGCCAGGCTCTAGGTCAAAGTCCAGTTCATCTACGGCTTTTACTCCTGGAAACACTTTAGTTAACTTCCGTGTTTCAAGGATCTTGGTCATGGAAGGTCATTCCTTACCTTTTTTGCTAGTTTGATAAACGAAGCAGCGCGCTCAGGATCAACGGGTTTGAAGGTATCACCGTCCACCTTGACGCTGGTGCCCATGATTACTCCGTCCACTAGGGGAAGGAGACGGGCCACGTTCTGCTCATTCACCCCTGTCCCAGCTATGATGGGCACACCATCGCTGCCCCTTCTGGCATCCAGGAGGTCCTCTTCGGCCACCTCGCTGCCTGCAGTGGTGCCGGCTAAGCAGAGCGCATCGGCCAAACCGAACTTCACGGCTCCCCTGGCGATATCCGCCAGGCTTCTCGGTGCCAGGGGTTCAGTGTGGCCGGAAATATTGGCGAAGATTTTCATCTGGCCGTCAATGCCCGCCTTCAGGCGCTGCAGCCGGGCCGCGTTGGGGTCAACAATGCCCCAGTCCCCTACAAACACCCAAGAGAGGAAGATGCGCACGAAGTTGGCATCCACCACTTTACCGATGGAAATGGCCGCTTCCGCATCTGCTAAAACAGAAAGGCCGAAGGGTGCCTTAAAACGGGAAGTGACTTCGCTGATCAAGGAGCTCATGGCCGCCACCGTAACTTTATCCACGTTGCTCAGATAGGGGCGGTCTCCTTCATTACTGAATACGAGGCCGTCAAAGCCCGCTTCCAGCAAAACCTCCGCATCGCGCAGTGCTGTCTCACGAATCTTCTTCATGCCACCCTCCCGGTCGTAGAGGGGAGAACCGGGCAGCGGCAAGAAGTGCACCATGCCTAAAATGGGTTTGTTTACGCCAAACATTTCCTTAAATAGAGTCAATGTCGTCACCACTTTCTAAGATTCTTGTCGCCGTATTGTGATCCGTAACTAAGTAATTGAAGAAACGTCCCTTGAGAGCGCCTTTCAAAGCCCTGTACTTGTAAGGACCACCTCCCACACCGATTCTCTTGGGCACCTGCTTGAGCAGGGAGAAAGGAATGGAAATGATTTTCTTGTTGTAAACGTGATCAAGCTCGTTCCCTGCACCGTCGATGAGCTTGCCCACTATGTCCCCCACCACTTTTTCTGTATTGGCGATGTCGTTTTGATCTGGAGCCAGGGTTGTGTACATATTCCGTTTCAGTTCGGGCCCGATGGAAAAGAGGGCAAGATCCAGATCCGCCCACAGCTGGGTCACGTGTTTCACTTGATCCTCCCGAAGGAAGATCTCCTTCACTTCAGGGCTGCTGACAAAAGCGGGTGCGGGCACCAGGCTGTAATCACACTGCAAAATGGAAGCCATGGTAATCACCAGTTTGTTGTTCTCACGCTGCAAAAGAGCGGAGCCCCACCCGCCCATGAGCGGAAGCAAGTGCACATCCATTAAGGCGCTCTCGTAGTGGAGCGAAGAGATGGTTTCCAGCATGGTCTCCCCCGGTCCGATACCAATGAGGTCCCCGGACTTGGCCGTTTCATAGAACAGCTCACTGGCAGCTTTGCCCAGTAGCTTCTTCAGATGCCAATCGTTCTTTTGCTCCGGGCTTTGGACCACCACCGCCTTTTCCAAGCCGTAGCGGGCTTCCAGTTCCCTGGCCAGTTGCTGAAAATCACCGCTGATTTCCCTGATTTCCACCTTAACAAGACCGATGTTCAAGGCTTCTTGGAACATGCGGGATACGGTGGCCGGGGAGATGTTGAGCTCAAGGCTGATTTCCTTTTGAGACATCTTTCTGTAGTAATACAGCTCTGCCACCTTGATGAGCTGGGAAATGGGAAACTTGGACATGGGAACCTTCCTTCTCTGCAATTTCTTTCTGCAAGAAATTTCAGCTTAAGCATAACAAAGGAACTAACAGAATGCAAACACTGTAATGGGTGTGTAAACGGAGGAATTGGACGCAAAGCGTCGATTAGGCCACATAAACTTCCAGAAACGCAGATTTCGGCATTTTTGTACCACGTTTTTGTGAAAAACCCGCTGAGCCTTCCCGGCAAAAGAACAACCCCGCCACAGGGCGGGGCATCGATTATTTTTCACATGTGGTAAGTTGACGACTTCGTGGCCAAACATGATGGCTTACTTGCTTCAAAGCAGATTGCCCTGAGGTCAGGTGCAGAAACTAAACATCCTTCCTTTGGAGTCGCCAACTCGCTACTAAGATGGTTGCAGTAGCCCACATAACTAGCACGGCCGCACTAACCACCAAGCTCACGGACTCCCACGAGTCAGGCGGGTTCATCCCTGCCAAGTTGTGAACGGCGGACTGAGGTGTGAAGGGCATAAGCCATGTCTGGATATCCTCTGGAAACAGCCCAACCAGTGCCTGTACTGCGAGGACGCATAGAGAGAAAGTGACCGCACCCGCACCACTCCAAAAGGCAAAGGCGGCAGCAGCTGTAAGCACGCAGTAAAAGACAGGCATGACCATTACGCCTACCAGCATCCGGGCTATTCCCACATCAGTTAGTCCCAGCAACGGCATCTGATGAGCAACCAGAAGCATCTGACTCACCAGGTACGCTGCGGAGACGGTAATCAAGCTGAACACCAGCGATAGCCCAAAGACGGTTGCCAACCTCGCAGTAAGCAGGTGTGTTCTTGTCGGTGTCAACGCCAGGGACACCTGAATGGACTTAGTGGAAAACTCTCGGCTGATCGACATGGCGGTAAACACGATCAACATGATATTTGCCAAGTCCACACCCAAGAGATTCATAGATAGGACCTCACGGGGAAGAAGATCAACGAAGGCACGGCCCGTTGTCATGCGGGTTGTCAGTGAAAGCAGCAGTCCAAAGGCGGGGCTGGCTAACACCGTCACCAAGAGGTATATTCTCGACCACTTCAGGTACAGGATCTTCTTTGCTTCAGCCGTGATCAATCTGCTCAGCATATTGCATCACCTCTGCCGTTTAGTGCTGTTTGTCCCTGGAATTCCACCGAGCCAGCGGTCAATTCCACGAACAAATCCTCCAACGATGCGCGCGCGGATGTCAGTTCAAAGATAGCTAAACCCAACTCCTTGGCCATTTTCCCGATCTCTTCCATTTCCATGCTGTTGACAAGGATGGTACCGTTAGAGCTTTGCCGGACTGCGCCGCCCGCCTTAGTAACAGCGGCTGCCAATTTTCTGTCATCCTCGCTCCGAACACGTACATGGGTGCTCAGATTCGCCTTCATAAGCTGATCGATTGTCATGTCAGCGATAAGTCTTCCTTGAGCCAACACAACAACCCGATCCGCGATCGCCTCTACCTCGCTCATCAAATGGCTGGAAACAAACACCGCTTTGCCTTGCTCGGCCAGCCCTTTGGTCAAGGCGCGCAGCCATTTGATGCCATCCACATCCAATCCATTGAAAGGTTCATCAAGGATCACTGTCTCCGGGTCACCTAAGAGAGCCGCTGCGATACCCAAACGCTGTCTCATGCCTAAGGAAAACTCGCCTATCCGGCGATGCTGCGCTGTCTCCAATCCCGTCTGCTTGAGCAGATGGGCAACCCGCTCCATGCCTATGCCTCCAGCTGTTGCCATTAATGCGAGATGCTGCCTCGCTGTGAAATTTGGGTTTACGGCTTCTGGATCGACAAGTGCACCTAGCTTGCGAATCGGATCCTTCAACCTGCTGTAGGGGACACCATCCACCAAAACTTGGCCGCTAGTTGGCCTCACTAGACCTAAGATCATCTTCATCGTAGTAGATTTCCCTGCCCCATTCGGGCCTAAGAACCCTGTTACAGCCCCAGGCCGAACCACTAGGGATAGGCTATCTACTGCCGTATTCTGTCCGAACTTCTTCGTCAGGTTCCTGAGTTCAATCACTGCTCTCCTCCACCTTTTCTACACCTTCAGATTCCAAATAGAACGCAACGGCCTCGTCAATGAACTGGTCGGCGAATTCCATGAGCCTGCGATCTTCTTCCGGCCACTGGCCCCGTTTGTCGTAAGACTCCCGATGAGCTTCGAGGAGATCGCTCCGGCCTTGCGTGACCTGCTCGATCATCTTCAGCCATTTCTGGGCGAATTGTCTGCCAGCTTCACTTCGAGACTCAACCCCGGAAAGGATAAGTGCTGAAGCCTCTAGTAATAGGGACTTCCACTGCCAGTAAACCGCTAAAGCGGCCGCCCCGTCAGCATATTCCTCCATCAAAAGCTTCCTGGTCAATGTACCGTACTCCACATTTCGGTACTCAGCAACAGCTCCCCGATTCAACCGCGTCAGCAATTGAACGAGTTCTTCAGAGTGAATCTCGCCGCCGGTTCTCAGACTGGCCAGGACGGCATCGATAGCTGAGATGTAGCCGTGCGTCTCATTCAGTTTCTCAGTGTATATCTCCCGCTGGTTGGTTAGGATCTCGGCTATCTGATCTGATGTCGCTGCTTCTACAACCAGTTCGCGGATCTGTTTCAGCGACAAACCTAACGACTTGAAAAACAAAGCCTGCTGGAGCCTCACAAGATCGTTACGGCTGTAGAACCTACGCCCGCTTTCATCCTTTTCTATGGGAACAAGGCCGATATTGTCGTAATACTGCAGGGTGCGGACAGTTACACCGGAAAACTTGGCAACCTCGCCTATGGAATACTTCGTCCCTTTTTCCACTTCTATCCCTCCCACCTCCATTTAACCACATTACGTTACGTCATGATCAAGTGAATAATCCACCCCTTCCCGTGGGTTGTGTAAGGCGCGATCTTCCCCGGCGGTAGGTATATGCATGGCACCACTCCGCAATCCATATTGCAATGAAAATGCCATACGTAGCCCTGGACATGAGCAAACTCTATGGCCCATTCCTCCAACACCTAAGGCCCGGTTCTACAGCGCTGAATCCTTTCGAGGCCTTAGGCTAACGGAACAATATGGCGGGTTTTGGGCCTGCGCATCCCTGCTGTATGCCAAAAAAACAAGCTCAGCCTTGTCATAGCTGAGCTTGCCAAACATCTCAAGGATGGCCGGGTTATCTACATATCTTTTAAGTATGATCAGGAGGAGGACTGGGAAGGCGGTAGGTATTTCAACTGCCTGAACGAGGATGCACTCAAGGAGATCTTCACTTCCCCATCCCTCGCCGCTAGACTTGATCCGGCTCCTGAAGCAGCCTCCTAACCCGAGGACCTATAGTATCTCTGAGGCTGTGCAGGCCCTCGATTGCCCACTCCATGATTTCCCGCAAGACCTGATCGTTGTCGTCTATGGATCCCTGACGGTATAGGGCAATACGGCAGATGCGCTTGTCATCCAATCGCTCACATTCAAGCGACTCTCAGCTTACCAAACCTTTCCACAACTGGTCTCCCCCTCCGAGATCGCCATTGTCCTGGGGTTTCGTAGGCCACTGCATCAACATCATCTGAGCTATCCCACAACATCCAAAATAGAACCCAAATGCGGCTGCACTGACAACTCCAAGGCTTTCGCCGATTCGAGAAGCTTAACCAGTGCCGCCGCTTGATCCTCCATCACGTCCTTAGCCATTACCGCCACGCGGGTACCCACTTCCAGTCTAAGCCGCTGCTCGCTGAGGGCTGAGGCCACTGCCGCTATATCCATCACTCTCACCATCCTTTACAGCTACATACCTACTTAGACTCTTCTCCAGCACTCCCTGCCACATTTTGCATAAATCCCACTTTGTAGTTCTTTTTATCATTGACTGTTGTCGCGCCTGGAAAAACGTGGTATTGTCCCCTTAGGAGGCGATCTAATGTCAAAGGTATCTGTACCCATCAGCAACAACTTCTGTCCCCAGACACTCTTCCTCTTTGGAACGTACAAAGAAGACGGTACTCCCAACTTTGGCCTGTTCTGCTGGCTCAGCTACATCTGGGATGGGGAACTGGGTGTCATGGCCTGTATCGGCGGCGAGAAGCTGACTAAAGACCGCATCCGAGCCACCGGCGTGTTCTCAGCAAACCTGGTTACCGAAGCCATCCTTCCCCTGGCGGACTACTTCGGAAACACCGACGGCTACAGCACAGACAAGATGAACGTCCCAGTCAAAACCAGCAGAGGTGCTGTACTGGACGTGCCTATCTTGGAATCCAGCCCATTGGCCTTCGAACTGGAGGTTGCCCAATCTGTTTCCCTGCACGACGGTGAGGTGTTCCTGTGCAGAATCCGCAATGTCTTGGTGGATGAGGAGCTTGCTGATGAAGAAAAGAGCGTGGAAGAACGTATCCAAGCAATCGCTCCTGTTCGGACCACCTGCATGACCTACTTCGGTTGGAACGGTGAGGCCCTTGGGAAATGGGGGGAGCCTGGGCAGCGCATAGTTAAGGAGTAGCGGACCCGAGGAGGTGCTCAATGGTCTATGAAGGCTCTGGCCATCATTTCTGCATGAGGATTCTTCGTCTGTCCTCGCCCATCTTCTCCAAGGCGTAGCGAAAGGCCACCCTGGGCATGGTATCTTTGTGCTCCATCAGGTAGTCAAAGACAAGTTCCGGCTCCTTTTCAGATAGGACTTTCAGCATCCAGCCGTATCCTTTGCGCACCAAATCATGTTCGTCCTGCATGAGCAGATCTGCTACGCGGAGCGGTCTCGTTTCCTCGTATTTCCCCCGCTTGATGGAAGGGATGAGTACAACAGCAGCAGCCCGGCGCATCCAGAACTCTTCCCGCTGCGTCCACAAAAGGGTCTTCTCAGAAAGAGCGGGATACTGGCAGATCAGCTCGCCGAAAGCATGGGTACAAAAATCATCGCAGTCACCCCAGCCCCGAACATAGCGCTCCAGCCAGCCTTCAAAAATGGTGAATGTGGACTGGTCGTACTGCTTTCTCAGGCGATAGGCAAAATCAAAGGCGATGACCTTCATGGGCCAGGTGCGCTCTTTAAGCAGCTCTTCGCAAACGGCAAACACATAGTCCTTGGGCTTGTCCCTCAAGTCCTTAAAGAACCTAGCTGAAATCTTGCGCACATCACCGGTCTTGACGTGCCCGGCTGAAGGGGTCTTACCCACCGTTTCCAGCTCGGCCTCTATGGCGGCGATTAGATCTTGCATCGAGCTCACCATCCTCATTGTGTAAAGGCGCACTGGCTTTGTCACCAAAGCATCCTGGAGTGCCCAATGCCATATTCTACCGATCCGTCCCACATACCTCCAAGCCTAGCAGTTTCGACCCACCCCGATCGTCTGAAAGTAGGCGCCAGCTTCCTGGGGGTTCTGGTTGTAAGGATACACGCTTTGCGGATAGCAACAATGCCGGAGCATCAATGGGGCTCCGGCATTACTAGTGGTTCAGCAGTAAAGGCGTCCTCAAGCGAGCTCAACTGTGACAGCGGTGGCTGAAGGGAAGATGGTGGCTATGCCATCTTGGACTTCCAGCTCCCCTCCCTGGACGCTCTGTACAATGACATCGTGCAGGACAAACCTCAAGCCAGGCGTCAAATCGGAAACGTTGAACTCGATGTGCCTGCCTTCCCGCTGTGCGCTGGCGTTGAGCTTCGTTTCCCCCTTCAGATCGGGAACCTGCACCTCAGCCCTGGCTCCGTCCTGCAGCTGATAAAGATGCAGAGACAGATCCTTGGTGTAGTCGTAGTCGGGCCGGTCTTCATTTGCCCCTATGGCCAGCAGGGTGTTTTCCCGTACATAGAGGGGTAGTGAGAAGTAATCATATGTGTCCTTGTACCAGCGTCCCCCCGCCCTCACTTCCTCGGAGAGCAGGTGGGTC